>JAFGFO010000007.1 GCA_016931085.1 Thermoflexales bacterium | reverse complement strand
CCGGCCATGGAGGATTTCGCGCTCGACATCGTGATCGGCAAGGGGCCGGCGGCCCGCAGCATCCGCCTGAACTTGCCCCACTTTACCATCGTCGGCGCTACGACTCGCCTGGCCTTGATGACCGCCCCGCTGCGGGCGCGTTTTGGGGCCGTCTTCCGGCTGGATTTCTATGACCAGCCGGCCATGGAGCTCATTGTGCGCCGGGCAGCCCGCCTGCTTGCCTTGTCGATTGACGACGAGGGCGTGCGCGAGGTGGCCATCCGCGGCCGCGGCACCCCCCGCGTGGCCCTACGCCTGCTGCGCCGCGTGCGCGATTATGCCCAGGTGCGCGGCGACGGCCGCGCCACCGCTCAGATCGCATCCGACGCCATGAGCTTGTTGGACGTCGATGCGTTGGGGCTGGACGAGCTTGACCGGCGCGTGCTGGGCGCTATCATTGAAAAGTTCGACGGCGGGCCGGTTGGCCTGGAAACGATTGCCGCCAGTATCAGCGAGGAGGCTGATACGATCATGGACGTTGTCGAGCCTTATCTGTTACAGTTGGGATACCTGGATCGAACGCCGCGCGGCCGGGTCGCGACGCGGCGCGCTTACGAACACCTGGGACTGGAGTATTCCAAGCCCGATCAACCGGCACTGCTATGACAGACAATAATACGATTTTTACAACGGACCTGACTGGCCATCGCCTGGGCCAGTACGAGATCCTAGAGCGGATCACCAAGGGCTCCACGGCGACCATCTACAAGGCGTACCAGCCCAAGCTGGAACGCCACGTTGCTGTCAAGGTCCTGTCGCCGCACGTCATCGACGAAGAGGGCTTCCTGGATCGCTTCTCCATGGAGGCGCGGGCGATCGCCCAGCTCGATCATCCCAATATCGTGCCCGTGTACGATTTCGACCAGATCGGCGAGCTGGTTTACATCGTCATGAAGTACGTCGAGGGGGGCACGGTTAAGGAAACCATGCAATCCGGACGGCCACTGGAATTGGGATTAGTGGTCGATTTGGTCGTGCAAATCGGGCGCGCCTTGAGTTATGCTCACAAGCGAGGCGTCATCCACCGCGATGTCAAGCCCAGCAATATCCTGGTGGCCGAAGAGAACTGGGCGCTGCTGACCGATTTTGGCCTGGTCAAGATGTTGGCCAGCGACAAGAAACTGACCCGTTCTGGCATCGGGATGGGGACACCGGACTATATGTCGCCCGAGCAAGCCCAGGGCTTTGATATAGACGCCCGCACCGATATCTATTCGTTGGGAGCCACGGTATACGAGATGCTGGCCGGGCGGGTGCCGTTTGAAGCCGAAAGCTCGATGGCCGTTGTCGTCAAGCACATGACCGAGCCGCCGCCGCCACTGCGTGAGTACAATCCGCGCGTGCCGCCAGCGGTCGAGCAGGTCATCATGACCTCCATGGAAAAGGACCCGGACAAGCGCTTTCAGACTATGGACGAGTTTGTGGCTGCCCTGGTCAAAACGGCTCGCCCTCACATGAAGCGCCCGCCGGCATTCACACTGGATACCACGGAGGAACAAGACCCCGCCACGCCCCGCTCGCCTGCCAGCGATGCGATCCCGACGGATCGCTGGGCGGCTGTCGCGCAGGAGCGAGCCCTCGTTGCGGCGGCTGAACGCCCGGCAGCCCCTCGACCGGGCCAGTTGGCATCTGACCTGGCCAACGAGCCGATGTCATGGTTGGATGAACAAGTGGGCGCAGCGCCGGCTGCAGCACTCCAGCGCTCCCCGGCCCGCCACCCTGCCAGCCGTGGACTGGTTCACACCAAAGGTCTGCGTATTGCCTTCGCGGCGGCTGCGGTGGTGAGCTTGGTGTTTTTGTGCACGGTGGGAATTATTGCCGCACAAATCTTGCAGGGTTGGTTGACCCTGCCAGCCATCGTCCCGACGCTCACCATCCAACTTCCCACTCACACCCCAAGCGCCACGCCTACCTGGACACTCACGCCAGGGCCGAGCGCCACGCCTACCGCAACGCCCACACCGACCGACACGCCTACGCCAGATATATCGCCAACGCCGACGCCAGAATTGATTTATTTGTCTCCCAATGACAGGATCAGGGCGGGGATTTACGTCAAGGTCGTGAAAGAAAAATTTGTGATGCGCGGGGCGGCCGGCTTCGATGCCGATTTTGTCATGGATGTCCCCCAAGGCTTTATCTTGTACGTGCTGCGCACGTCCCAGGCAGAGAATCTCGACTGGGTCCAGGTGCGCGACATGAAAAGTGGCCGCGTGGGCTGGGGAAGGCAGGACGAAGTCGCCGCCTACGCATTGCCGGCGCCCTCCACCGCCACGCCAACGCCCTAATGAAAACCAGCGATTTCGATTACACACTGGCCCCCGAGCTGATCGCCCAATCACCCCTCGAGCCGCGCGACACGGCCCGTTTGCTGGTCGTCGAGCGCGCCACAGGCCGCCTGGAGCACCGCGTCTTTCGAGACATCGGCGACTACCTCAAGGCCGGTGACCTGCTGGTCGCCAACGAATCGCGCGTGATCCCAGCCAGGCTGTACGGGCGCAAAGTGCCCACCGGCGGCAGGGTGGAGATCTTGCTGCTCCGCCGCCTGGACGGGCGCCAGTGGGTGGCGTTGGTCGGCGGGCGACGCGTCCGAGTGGGCAGCCGCATCGAGCTGGTGCGCGGCTCACCTGCCCAGGCAGGTAGGGGTGAGCCGGCCGGCATCCAGGCCGAGGTCACCGCCTGCCACGAGGCCGGCCAACGCAGATTGCTTTTTTCAGAGCCTGTTGAGGCGTGGTTAGGTGAACTAGGGCTGACCCCGCTGCCGCCCTATATCCATACCCCCCTGTCCAACCCGGAGCGTTACCAGACGATTTACGCCCGCACCCCAGGCTCGGCCGCAGCGCCGACGGCCGGCCTTCACTTTACGCCTGAATTGATAGCCGCGCTGCGGCAGAGGGGGGTTCAGTGGGATTTTGTCACGCTCCACATCGGCCTGGATACCTTCAAGCCGGTGGAAGAAGACAGGCTCGAAGATCACCTCATCCATACCGAATGGTGCCACTTGAGTCAGGCCTTGGCCGAGCGAATCAATCGCACCAGGCAGGCCGGCCAGCGCGTGGTCGCAGTCGGCACCACCAGCGTGCGTGTGCTGGAGACGGCAGGAAGAAATTGTCAATTGTTAACTGTTAATTGTCAATTGTTAACGAGCAAGCGCCAGATGGAGGCTGGGGGGCAAATGGGTGATAGCTCAATGGCTGGCCGGCAGCCAGCGGTGAGCGCGTTTGAGGGACCGACCGATTTGTTCATCTACCCGGGTTTTGAGTTCCGCGTGGTCGATGCGCTGATCACCAACTTTCACCTGCCGCGCAGCACGCTGCTGGCGCTGGTGTCGGCGTTCGCCGGGCATGACCTGATACGGCGCGCCTACCAGGAGGCCATCGAGCAGCGCTATCGCTTCTACTCGTTCGGAGACGCGATGCTGATTATTTGACAAATTTATCCCCGAATGGGGATTCGAAGCGAATTTCTAATCATTCGTGTATATTAGCGTAGATTAGCGGATGAATCCTATGGAGGTAGAGGATGCTTCGCCTGACTTTGCTGGGAACAGCCGCCGCCGTGCCGGATGAGGCCCACGAAAACGTGTACATGGTCCTCCACGGCCCGGCCGGCGCTGTGCTGATCGACTGCGCCGGCAGTCCACTGAACCGCCTGCAGCGCGCCGGGGTGGCCTGGGCCGATCTGCGCGCGATCATTCTGACCCATTTTCACCCCGACCACGTGTACGGCCTGCCCCTGCTGTTGATGTCTATGTGGCTGATGGGCCGGCGCGAAGGGCTGTCACTCCTGGGAGTACCGGACTGCCTGGATCGCACCCGCGCAATGATGGAGCTGTACAACTGGCAAGGGTGGAACGGCTTTTACCCGGTGACGTTCACGCCAACGTGTGGGCCAGGCGGAGCGAGCTCGCCCGGCCAGGAGGCCATTTTCGAGACGGACGATGTCACCTTGTACGCCGCGCCCAACCGGCACAGCGTGCCAGCCCTGGCGCTCAAAATCGTGGCGCGGCGCACCGGCCGCACAGTGGTCTATTCGAGCGATACCGAGCCGTGCCAGGCCGTGGTGGAACTGGCGCAGGGGGCAGACGTGCTGATCCACGAGGCGACCGGCACGTACGCCGGTCATTCCAGCCCGGCCGCCGCCGGGGCGATCGCGCGCCAGGCCAACGTGGGCAAGCTGCTGCTGGTCCACTATCCGCCAGACGCCGACCCCCAAGTCTGGCTGGCGCAGGCCCGCCAATCGTTCGACGGGCCGGTCGAGCTGGCCCGCGATTTCCAGGTGATTGAGCTGTAACTATTCAGGCGGGTACACTTTTACACAGAGCATCACAGAGGCCACAGAGGCACACAGAGGATTTAGAAAACAATTCTTCTCTGTGAATCTCCGCTTGCTCAGTGTATCTCTGTGACCTGAGTATTCTTATTTCCTCCCGAAAAACCTGGCCACCATGCCCAAGATCTCGTCTAGGGCCGAGCCACTGCGATTCGTGTCCAACAAGGTGTTCAGCATGCTCACCATGTCTGGATTGGTTTGTCGCTCGGCCTGCTGTTGCGCGCCGAGGAAAGCCGACAGACCGTTTATGTCGAAACCTTGCTGCTGCTGTTGTTGGCCCAGCGACCCCATCACCAACGGCGCAGCGATTTGCAGCAGTTGCGAGACCTGGTCGCTGCCTAGCCCGGTGTTCTGGGCCAGCCCCTGCGTGACCGCCGGCTGCTGGGCGCCCAAGACGTGGCCCAGGATCCCGGCGCCGTTGGCTGCCTGGGGATTGCTCAGAAGGCCGGGCAGGTTGTTCAAGACCGACCCGTCGTGATCGTTGGCCAGGGCCTGCTGGAGCGACTGCGCCCCCTCAGGTTTGGAAGCATTGTTGGCCAAGGCCGACATCAGCAGCGGTATTGCCATCGACATCGCCGAGCCGGTATCCTCTTCCTTCGCGCCAATTTGCTGGCTGATTTGGGACAGTCCCCCGCCGGCCAATTGCTGCATCAGTTGTTGTGTTAAAGTGTCCACGAGTTCTCCTTATCGTCTTAATGGGATTGAGCGCCCACGTAACGCAAGTAGTATAATGCATAAGTGGGCACAAGTCAAGAAAAGACCCTAAAGGTTTCCCCGCTACCAGGGTAAGACCTTTAGGGTCTGATCAAGGAGGATGTTACCAAGTTTTTACTTGAGCCCCTCCACAGCGGCTCTTTCAATGCCAAGTCCCTTTTTGTAGCGTTCCATGAACGCCGTAAAGCCATCCACATCCGCTTGATTGGGCGCTATCGTCGAGCTCTTTTCGCTTGCAAAGACCTTCTTGGCAAGATAGGCTTCCAAGGGCTCGTCCATTGTCTTGTGGAGCATATAAGAGGCCAGCAGCGCAATCCCCCACGCGCCACCCTCGCCGGCGGTCTCCATCACAGAGACGGGGACATTCATCGCCGCTGCCATGATCTTTTGTCCCACATCCTTCGTTTTGAAAAAGCCGCCGTGACCCAAGATCTGGTCGATCTTTACCTGCTCCTGCTCAAACAGGATGTCCAGCCCGATCTTGAGGGCGCCGAGCGCTGAGAAGAGATGCACGCGCATCAAGTTCGAAAGGGTGAAACGGCTCTCGGGTGTGCGGACGAGCAGCGGACGCCCCTCTTTAAAGTGTGTAATGTGCTCGCCCGAAAGATAATTGTAGGCCAGCAGCCCGCCGCCATCCGCGTCGGCCGTGAGGGCCTGTTGATACAAGGTTTCGAACAGTTTCGCTTGACTGACTTCCACCCCAAGCGCACGGGTGAATTCCTGGAACAGTTCGATCCAAGCGTTGAGATCGGATGTGCAGTTGTTGCTGTGCACCATCGCCACAGGCCTGCCCGTGGGCGTCGTCACCATATCGATCTCCGGGTAGACCTTTGACAGGGCCTTTTCCAGGATGATCATGGCGAAGACGGACGTCCCCGCCGAGACATTGCCCGTTCGCTCGGCAACGCTGTTGGTCGCGACCATGCCTGTGTCTGCGTCACCCTCGGGCGGACAGAGCGGGATACCCGCTCGTAGTGTTCCCGTGGGATCGAGCAGCCTGGCGCCTTCTTCGGTCAGAACGCCCGCGGATTCGCCTGCGAGGAGGACCTTGGGCAGTATGTCCTGGAGTTTCCACGGAAGCTTTGCCACTTCGGGCCGTTTGTTGAACAGTTCTATCATGTGACTATCGTAGTCATTGGTCTTGCTGTCGACGGGGAGCACGCCCGAGGCTTCGCCAACGCCCAGCACCTTCTGCCCGGTCAGCTTCCAATGGACATAGCCTGCCAGTGTGGTCAGATGGCGGATATCCTTGACATGAGCTTCCTTGTTCAAGATGGCCTGGTAGAGGTGGGCAATGCTCCAACGCTGTGGAATATTGAAGTGGAACAGCCCGGTGAGTTTCTCGGCCGCCTGTCCGGTCATGGTGTTTCGCCACGTGCGAAACGGAGCAAGGAGATTACCGTCCTTGTCGAATGCGAGGTAGCCGTGCATCATGGCGCTGAAGCCGATAGCACCGAGGGTTTTGAGTGGAGTTTTGTATTGCTCAAGAACTTGGCTGCTGAGCTGGCGATAACTTGCCTGCAAGCCGGTCCACACATCCTCGAGATGGTATGTCCAGATGCCGTCTTCGTAGCGGTTTTCCCACTCATAGCTTCCCGAGGCGATCGGCCTGTGATCCTCGCCGATCAGGACCACCTTAATGCGCGTGGAGCCGAACTCGACGCCAAGGGCGGTCTTGCCGCTTTCAATGGCTTTTTGGATAGTGTTTTGACTCATAATATACTCCCCTGTGATAAGATCTTTTGCCTACTGCCCATAAACGTGCGTGTAGCGGTGATGCAGCCGGGCGACATCCTCGGCCGGGATCTCGTCGGGCTGGCCGATCTGCAGCGCAAGCCAGACCGTGCGCGCTACATCTTCCACCATCACGGCGGCTTTGACGGCGGACCCGGCCGATTTCCCGATGGTGAACACGCCGTGATTCTTCAGCAGGATGGCCGGCGAATTGCCGATAGATTCCACGACAACCCGGCCGATCTCTTCGCTGCCGATAAGAGCAAAGCCCCCGCACGGGACTGGCCCGCCGAATTCGTCGGCGATGGCCGTGAGATAAACGGGGATGGGTTTGCCCACGGCCGCAAACGCCGTGGCATACGGTGAATGGGTGTGCACTACACCGTTCACGTCCCCGCGTTGCCGGTAGATGTAGAGGTGGCTGGCCGTGTCTGACGATGGCTTGAGCGTGCCTTCGACGACTTGTCCGCCTGCATCCAGGATGACCATGTGCTCCGGGCGCAGGTCCTCGTAGCGTACACCGGAGGGCTTGATGACCACGTAGCCTGTCTCAGGGTCGCGCGCCGAGACATTACCTCCCGTCCAGCGGACGAGGTCGTTTGAAGGCAATTCAAGATGTAGCGTACACAGCTCTTCGCGTAAGGCTTCTAACATGTTACACCTCGACAACATTCACGGTTTAACGATGACCTTGAGACCCTCGCGCTTGTGGGCGAGGGAGAAGGCCTTATCACAGTCTGCCAACGGAAACGTGTGGCTGACCAACGAGCGCACGTTCACCAGGCCCTGTTCCACCAATCGAATGGCGCGTGGGTAGGTGTGCTTCATCCGGCGCACCATCTTGATCGTCAGCCCTTTGCGCCGAGCGACTGAAGCATCGAAGGCCGTCCGGTCGTCGGGTGGAATGCCGATCAGAATGACCTTGCCGCCTGGCCTGACGGCGGCGATGGCGGCCTCCACTGCCTCGTTGTCCCCGGCGACCTCGAAGGCCACGTCGACGCCTCGCTGGCCTGTCGCAGCCCAGATCTCGGTCGCCTCCTGGCCGCCGGCGGCTCCGAACACAGCGCTGGCCCCAAGCGCCCGGGCGACTTGCAGGCGGTGGGCTGCGCTTGGCTTGTCGGTGGCGAACAACTGCACCGCCCCGGCCAGGCGCGCCACCTGCAGCACAAGTAAGCCGATTGGCCCGCAGCCGAATATGCCCACACTCGCGGCCGGCTTGAGATGAGCCAGGTCGACCGAGTGGATGGCCACGCCGAGTGGCTCGAGCATCACGCCCTCGGCATCGCTCAAAGCGTCAGGGAGTGGGAAGAGGCAAGTGGACGGCCACGCCATGTACTCGCGCAAGGCGCCATCTTCCAGGTTGTGACCTGCAAAGCGTTGGTGCGGGCACAGGTTCGGGTGTCCCTCGTGGCAGAATTCGCACGCGCCGCAGGGGATGGACGGTTCCACGGCTACCCGCTGGCCGGACTGTGGGCCACTCTCGATCACCCCGGCCAACTCGTGACCGAGCACGAGTGGCCTGGTAAGCTTGGCATCGCCGATGCCGGCTTCGGAAAACCAGTGCAGGTCAGAGCCGCACAAGCCAACGGCACTCACGCGCACGAGCACGTCGCCTGGGCCGGGTACAGGCAGGGCTTCATCGTGCAGGCGCAGATCGCCCGCGCCGTGTAGTCGTGCAACCTTCATCGAACACTCCATCCTTCTCTACGAAGAACACGAAGAAACACTTTTACTCCTTAGTGAATCTTCGTGTCACCTACACTTGCCACGCCCCCCCAAAAAAGGGGGGGCGCGCAAGTGTTCGTGGAGAAGAAACGCCAAGCCATTCCTATAACCGCTATTCTGGAGGCAGGGTTCCTGGATCCCCATAAAGGAACAAGCTCAGAATTAATCTCAATGGGTACTCATGAGCCTGCATTTTCCTGGGAAGAAATGCTGCTGCCCTAAAAATGGAGGCGGCCCAGACTGCGCTTGTGAATCAACCTTGATGATAGTACACCTCCCATGCCATGTACTTGCGCAGAGCCTCGTCAATGGCCAACGCCACCTGCGACAGGTTGATCGCCACGTGATGCTCAAGGCCATTATTACAGATGTGAGCCAACAGCTTTTGCAGGTTCGGCACCTCGATGACGCCATAACCGCCAAAGGTCTTGAGCGGGTCGTTCGTCAACTGACCTTCGCCCAGGTAGGCCATGATTTTGCCATTGAAATCGTCCGTCGAGACGCGGCAGTAGGTGAACGGCAATGCCTTGATACGACCTACGATCGTGCCGTATGTGTTTTCTGCACCCACGCTCCCGGCGATGATGGCCTGGTAATCCATGTGCGGCGCTTCTCCGCTCGCCTCCGCTGGGGAGTCTTGGAAAAAGTCTTTGGCCAGATTCGAGCAGTGGAAGATAACGCCCTTGTTCGGGTCGCCGCCATAGTTGTTGTTCCAGTCCACAATCGCGCTCGGCCGGCCGGAAGCCAGCATCAGTGCGTACATTCCAACCAGCCCCGCGATGTCCGTCTCGCAGGCGGAGGGCATGAGGGCGTTGCTCATCATGCTCATCAACGTGCAAGGCACGACGCCATAATAGGTCTCCATCGCCGTCCAACACTGGATCGCACTGGCCTGCAGAGCGTTGTCGGACATCCAACGATCGATCACCACGCCAAGCTTGGCCATGCGCGTCAATTGCTCGGTGGGCGTTTTGCCGGTGGGTGTGTAGGCCCGGATTTGTTCCAGCTTGGCCTTGAGCGCCGGGTCGTCTGCCTGCAAGCGGCCCGCTTCACCAAACAGCTCGGAAAGGTCGAGCGTATCAACGCTGATGCCGGCCCGTTCGAGCAGTTTTTCGCTGTAGCGCACAGTGTTGAACGCCGCCGGGCGCGCGCCGATGGCCCCCACGCGCGCGCCTCGCAGTCCACGCACCACGCGGCACGTGCTCACAAAGCGGCGCAAGTCGGCGCGAAAGCTCTCACTCTCCGGGTCGACGGTGTGCAAGCTGGTGAGGGTATATTTGAAGCCGTACTGCTTCAAGTTGTTGCACAGCGACATCTTGCCGCAGAACGAGTCGCGCCGGTCGGCAATCGTCATCAGGCTCACATCGTCCGGAAAGGCTTGCACCAATACCGGCACGTTCAGGCCTGACCAGCGCAGCGCGTTGGCCATGGGGCGCTCCTCGCCAAAATTGGGCAGCGCGATCAGCACCCCGTCAATTTCGTCACGATGCTGCTTGAATAGATCGGCGCACTGCTGCGCATCACTCACGCTTTCAACGCTGCCAAACTTGCCGACCTCAGGCGGCAAGATGATGGCCTGGATACCCTCTTCAGCCAGGACCTTCAGGATCGTCTTGCGACCCGAATCGCACAGATGATCGGGGAAAAAGCCGCGATTTCCGATAATGACACCTAACGTTGCTTTGTTCATGTGTGATCAATCTCCTTGTTTAATGCTGTCTTTTTTTGCTCTTCACTCGCCTACCGAGCTCGCGCGAATAACCAACTCTGGCACGAGCATGGTGGTCGTAAATTCAACCTTGCTCCCGTTCTGCTGGGATTGGATGCTTTTCTGCAATTCCTGCACGGCCACGGCGGCAATGTCGGTAAGGGATTGGTGGACTGTCGTCAATGGCGGGCAGAAAAAACCCGATTCGGGGATGTCGTCGAACCCCACCACGGCCAAATCTTGCGGAACCCGGCGCCCCAACTTTTGCGCTGCCCTCAAAACACCCAATGCCATCTGATCGTTGGAGACGAAAACCGCATCCAACTCCGCTTGCTGGGCCAGTAACTCTCGAAGGCCGCGCTCACCACTGGCCGCTGACCAATCCCCCTCAACAATGGATGCCGGTGAGACAGGTAGGCCAGCCTCGAGCGAGGTTTCTGCCCACCCCTCGTGGCGCTCGCGGGCTTCCCACCAGTCCAATGGCCCGGTGATTAGCCCGATCCTTTTTCTCCCCAGATCGATCAGGTGTTGGGTAGCCAGTCTAGCCCCCAAGCGATTGTCGACCGTCGCCACAGGCAGCCCTGGCCGAGGCGCCATACTGAGAAAGACAATCGGCGGCAGATTATCGAGACGATTGGAATCGATCCAGGAGTGATTGCTTCCAATTTCTGGGATGGCCCAGATGATGCCATCCACTAAACGAGCAACCAGGGCGGCCAATACGGCATTGACATTATAGTCATCAGGCCGGCTCACCAGGCTGAGCAGCAGCGAGTAACCCAACTCGTCGGCCTTTCGCTCGATGCCGACCACGGCCTGCGAGGGGCCGTAATACTCAAGCCCGAAGGTGACTACCGCCAGGGTGTTGCTGCGCCCGCTGACCAGGCTGCGCGCAAGGATATTGGGGTAATAACCCAGCTCTTCGATCGCCGCCTGGACGCGCTGCCGGGTGGCTTGACGGATCTCGCCTTGGTCGTTGATGACGCGAGATACCGTCTTGGTAGAGACATTCGCCAATTTGGCTACGTCACGGATCGTGACAGACATTTGGCCCTCGTTTTTGCACGGACCTTTCTGGTTGCTTGCCGTTGTCGTCAACGTTGACGACAACGCTGTCATCATTGTATAACAAAGTATGCCGTTTGTCAATAGGATCTGGCATTTTTTAAGGCAAGGTGATCTCTAATCCCACATGGTCCTGGCCTGTTGCCTTGACTGGCCAACGCGGGCCGTCTGGCTCGTACAGGCCGACGGTCACGTAATAGCGGCCAGGCGTGGCCCCGGCTGGGAGGGGCAGCTCGTTCCACTGCACAAACTGGTCGCCCGTCCGCAGCACAGGCGGCCAGACGTCCAGCCGGTCGCCGGTGGTCAATAACTGGCCATCTGCCCCTAGCAGGTGCACAAAGAGCTTGAGCTCACCGGACATGCCGGTGTCCTTTTCTACCTGCCAGACGGTGCGTAGCTGTAGACTTGATGGATCTTGGGAACCTGACATGTCTTGACCTGCCAGGTTTGTGACTTGCATCTCGACCAGGCTGAGCTGTCCGGCCTGGCCAAATGTGAGTGGCAGCGAAAGAGCAGGCTGCTCGGCCGGCTCGAGCGGACTGACTGCGTACAAGCGAAAAGCTGGTCCCCTGGCCGTGTCCGGCCCTGTGTCGAGCGGGGCGTCCTGTGCCAGCAAGAGCGCTTGGACGTGTGGCGCGGGCGGCGGGTCTGAAATCAGGGCCACATGCGTGGGCTCCCCGTCTGGCACGCTTCCTAACGGAAGCGCGAGGGCGTGGCGTGGGTCAAACAGGCGCGGGCGGGCGCTGCTGCGGGTCAAATCCAGCTCCAGGCCGCGCGCTTCCAACGCGAGCTCTTCGGCCGTGGTCGACACCGCCACATCCTGAACGTTGGGGTGGGCGTTTAGATAACGGGCCAGGTCGGCCACGTCGGCGTGATACATAAAGCGCGTGGCGGGATGGCGGCCCCAGGTGACGGCGTAATCGTAGAGGGACAGCGCGCCGTGGAGCGCCAGCACGCTCAGGACAAGGAGTAGGGGGTAGGGGGTAGGGAGGAGGGAGGAGGGAGGAGAGATCGGCCTTCTTCGCTTCGTCACCCTGGGAGGAGCCAGCGAACAAGCAGCGAGCACCTCTGCCAGGCCAAGTCCCAGGACCAGGTAGACGGCCGGCTGGGCGGCGATGGTGTGGCTAAAGCTGGCCGCCGGCAGGCTGAGCATGGCTGGTGACAGCCCGCCCAGCAGCCAGATCAACAGCAGGCCGTACTCGACCCGCCGCCAGCGCCACAGCGCCAGCCCCAGTCCCAGGTAAAAGCACAGCCCGGTGACCCAGTCGAATACGGGCCGGGTGGAAAAGTTGTACAACCATTCGGGGTCGCCGCTCAGCGTGAACATGCCCAGCGTGCCAAGCGTCGTCTCGAGCGCTGGCTTTGGGTTGCCCCGGCTCAGCTCAATCAACGGCCGCCCCACCACCTCCAGGCGGGTCTCGAGCGGGCGAGCCGCCAAGTGCAGCCCCAAAGGCGCAAACACAAGTGCGGCCACGCTGCCCATCACGGCCAGCCCCAGCCATTGCCGCTTGAAGGCGGCGCGGTGGAACAGTGCCAGGTAGGCCGCGTAGGCCAGGACAATCAGCGGCACGACCCGGCCGGCAAAGTAGGTGTAGAGGCCGGCCGCCAGGAAACAGCCGGCCAGGAGGGCGTGAAATGTGAAATGTGAAACGTGAAACGTGAAACGTGAAACGTGAAACGGGGAACCACTGCTTCCCGGGGCAGAACGGGGGGATGAAAGGTATCTCAAGCACAGCATAACCAGTAACAGAGGGGGAAGGATGCCGACGTGGCGGAGGCCGAGGCGGCTGTACATCAACGGCCAAAGGCCGGTGGCCATCGCCGTCCCGGCCAGGAGCGCAGCCCAGTCGCCCTTGCCGAGGCCAAGTGGGAGAGAAGGCTGGGGGGCAGCCAGCCAACGCCGGCCCAACGCCATCGTCATGGCCACCGCCAGCAGTCCGCAGGCCGCGCCCAGCCAACGGTAGCTCAACCGGCTCGGCCCGAACAGCGCGATTGTGGCGGCGTGGACGTAATGATACAGTGGCTCGTGCCCCTCGGCTTCCTCGATGTAGAGGGGGTGCCAGCCGGCCGCGATACGGGAGTCCATCTCCACTTCGATCAGCTCGTCGTCGCGCCAGCCGGGCGGCAGCCTATCCAGCCCGGCCAGGCGGGCACAGGCTGCCAGCAGCAGCACGAGTGTGAACAGGGTGATACGGCAAGAGTGAAGCTTCATCTTGGGGCAAGTATAGCCCTAAAAGCCAAAAGCGCAAGCGCAACGCCCCGGGGGATAGCGCAACAATTAACGAGTTGGCATCGCCAGGCGTAGGGGCGGGTTTGCCTGCCCTGGGTTGCGCCACAGCCGCAAGCGGCCCTGCATGTCCCTTCGGTCGCAGGCCAGGGAAACCCGCCTACAGGGTAGTGAATACCGACCACGCCAAAAAGGCGCCGGGCTCATCGCCTGGCGCTCTGGGTTATGTGGTGAGTTGTAAGACAGTCGGGGTGCCTATATGAACGTAGTCGGGGTACTCGCCGGGGGCGGAGGTCTGTCATGCAAACTGCAAGCCAGGGTCGGCGCGCTGGGCCTCATCTACCGAGGAAGCTTTACTCGCCCATAGATTACCTGGGTCTGCTTATTGCACCGCATCGTAAAGCGAATGTCCAACGCCGAGATAGGATTTGCTCCCAGATCTCCTTTTTGAGCGCTCTGCAATATGTCATCAGTGAAATTCCCCTCCACCTCATCGCATTTTTTATCGCCGTGTTCTATCGTCATGCCGACGTTCTTGCCTTGGGGATACAACTTGGCACCCGGGAAAGTCATGCCGACAGAAAACGGCGTGTTTTCTCCCGGGTCAAATACGAGAGTCCAGTCCTCAACTTTTATCTGGATGGCGGTGCTTGGCTCCAGATAAGTAGCCACTGGCTTTTGGGCAATGATTGTTGTCTTGCCTTCTCCCAACCACTCGCCGGGTTCGGACACAAGGCAAAGCCCTTCTGTCAGGGTCAAGCATTCGGGCGGCATATCCAGCGAAAGCTCTCCCGGCTGTCTGGTGGGTTTTGCGGTTCGCGCCCCGGTCGAACTGCATGCCGAGGTGCAGATGGCCAGGAAGACGAACAATAAAACGAAAATGCAGCATATTCTTTTCATGATATTTGTGGTGCGGCAACCTTCCGCCTCAGCGGCAGGTCGAGGCACATTCTCCTTTTACGGTTATCTTAACTATTGTGATGGCGACGCCTTCCAATCAAATGTCATATCTTGAGTTAAATCTAACCCCTGGAATCCTTTCGCTAAAATCAATTGACCTTCCGCAACGTCATTTGCTGTAAATTTCCCGGAAAATGTGTATCTAGGCTCTGCATATCCTTGTTCTTGGCACTTAAATTGCTGATTATTATCTATTTGACAGGTGTCCAAGAGTGAAATGGTTCCAGAAGATTGGACCCCCGAAGCCGTTATGGTATAGTACACATACGGTATAGCACATCGATCGACAGTAAAACTTGTTACTCCCGATTCTTCCCCGGTTGTCCATTTTCCATTTACTGGACACTTCTTTGAAGCACATCCAGAAGCTGCGAAGGCAAGAAGAACCAGTATTAAGAGAGCACCTATCGAAATCGATTTTTTGTGTGTCATTGTTCTCCCGCGCTTGGACGGGCGCCACCGGTGACATCTTAAACGTGTCACATGCCTATTTGCCTTTATTTCGAATGTCAGGCGTTCTAGACGCTCCGAGCGTAGCCGCCGGAATTGCCTTCCATTATACCACATTCACCGGCGCCTGCAAGCGCATGTTCTGAGGTTAGGACATAAGTTGGGACATGCTGACAAACAATAGCCCTAAAGGGCACATGGGCAACCTCCCTGAAAGCTAAGCGACCGAAGGTCGCCGCTTTCGGGGAGGTAAGTGGGACGCCATTGTCCGAACTCGTGTCCGAACTTGCATGTTGGGGGCACTTTTTTACTTTAACTTCCCCTTCTACCAGGCTTTTCTTCTCATATAGAACACACTTTGAATCCCGATAAAGATCAACGTGAGAGCGCCCACGCCAATGCGAGTCCACCACGAACTCAAAGTGCCATTGAACTGGAGGATGGACACGATG
>JAFGFO010000038.1 GCA_016931085.1 Thermoflexales bacterium | reverse complement strand
GAGGTGGAGGGCCGCAGCCTGGTGTTTGCCAGTTTCGCGGTGAATTCGATGATCTACATTTTCGCCTACCGTAGCATGCGGCGGCCTCTTTTCCGCATGAACAAGTTGAGCCAGAACAAGCCGCTGGTCTGGGCGGTGATAGGCGGTCTGCTGCTGGTAGTGATTGCCTTTGCGGTGCCTGGCATTCGCAGTTTGTTGGGGATTGTGCCGTTAGGGCTGGAACAGTGGGCGCTCATCGCCGGCATAGCGATACTCTTGCTGGGCGCCGTAGAGCTAGGCAAGTGGATCCGCAACAGCCTGGCGCGCGCCAGGGCTTGATGGGGCCTTTGTCAGTGCCCACTTTTTCGTCACTCACGGTAAAGCTCTGCCGAAATCTTGGGCATCCAGAACGCCATCAGGAGGGCGGCCATCAAGGCCAGGCTCCCGCCAAACAAGAAAGGCGCGGAGGGGCCAAAACCACCCCAGGCCCCCGCGCCTTGCCAGAGCAAGCCGGCGATGAACGAGGCTGGGAAGGCCAACATGCCGATGACGGCGTTATAAGTGCCATAAGCTGTGCCGCGCAAGTGCTCTGGCACCAGGTCGGCGACCAGCGCGTTGGCGGAGCCATAGGCCATGCCGTAATACAGGCCGTACGCCACGTACAAGGCCCAAACCTGCCAGGCCGCCTGCGCCAACGCAAAGCCCAGGTAGATGGCGGCATACACCAGCCAGCCGCCAATGATCAAGCGCCGGCGGCCAATCCGATCGGAAAGCGAGCCGGCCGGGGTCGACACCAGTGAATAGATCAGGTTGAACATCGCCAACATGATGAGGATACCCGTGACCGACATGCCCAGGTTCTGAGCGCGCAGCACCAGGAAAGCGTCCGAGGAATTGCCCAGCGTAAAAATGCTGACGATCACCAGAAAAGCTATAAAAGGCTTCCCCATGCCGCGCAAAGAAAACTTGGGCGCGGCGCGCTGGCCTGTGACCGGGACGTCTCGAGCCCCCACAGCCAGCGAGAGGACGGCCAAAAAGGCCGGCAGCAGGCTGATCAACACCACCGTTTGGAAAGTGGATTTTGACAGATCCAGCGTATTCTTCTGGGCCAGCCAGACGACGAGCACGGCGATGAGGATGCCGATCATCGCGCCAGCCGTATCCAGCGCCCGGTGAAAGCCGAAGGCCAAGCCACGGGTTTCCTTCGTCACCGAATCCGCCACCATGGCATCGCGGGGAGCCGTGCGGATGCCCTTCCCCACCCGGTCGGCCCAGCGCACCCCGGCGACCATCCCCCAGGTGTCGGCGATGTAAAAGAAGGGTTTGAATACCGCCGATAATCCGTAGCCAACCACCGCCAACCACTTCCGGCCACCCATCTTGTCTGAAAGCCAGCCTGAAAACAGCTTCAAGACACTGGCGGTCGCTTCGGCCAGGCCTTCGATCAAGCCGATGACATTCGTTCTTACGCCCAGGACGTTAGCCAGGAACAGCGGCAGGATGTTGAGCACCATCTCACTGGACACATCCATAAAAAAGCTGGTCAAACCGACCGCCCAAACATTCCGCGGCAGTTGTCGGATCGCCATCCGAGCGCTTGTTTTTACAGGTATGTCTGCCACGTATTTCTCCACATGTCAACTTCGTCTCCCTTCGTAGTTATATTTACAACCACGATCATAGCGGGGTCAGCCGACTTTGTCAAGTAGGCGCCATTCTACAGTTTTGAAAAATGTGGTAAACTGGGGCCATGCGAGTCTATCTGCACAGCCTCGGCTGCCGCTTGAACCAGGGCGAAATCGAGAGTGTAGCCCGCCAACTGGCGGCGGCCGGACATACTGTCACCGACGAGCCAGGCCAGGCCGAGGTGTGCATCGTCAACACTTGCGCCGTCACCGCCGAGGCCGAGCACAAGTCGCGCCGCTGCGCGCGAGCGCTGGCCCGCGCCAATCCCCAGGCTCAGATCGCCGTCGTGGGCTGCTATGCCACGCTGGATGCCGAGCGCTGCGCCGCCTTGCCCGGCGTGAGGTGGGTTGTGCCCAACGCTGCTAAGGAGCGGGTGGTCGAGCTGGTCAGTGGCGGGACGTGTGAAAAAGCCAGTCCGGTGATAGCAAGCGCCCCCCACCTTCGCACCCGCGCTTTTGTCAAGGTGCAGGATGGCTGCGACAACGCCTGCACGTATTGTCTCGTCCGCCGGCTGCGCGGGCCAGGCCGCAGCCGGCCGCTGGCTGACGTGCTGGCCGAGGTACAGGCGCTGGAGCGCGCCGGGGGCCAAGAAGTCGTGCTGAGTGGGGTCAATCTGAGTTCTTACGGCCGCGACCTGGAGCTGGCCGGTGGACTGCGAACGCTAGTCAGCACGCTCCTGGCTTACAGCGGGCTGCCGCGCCTGCGGCTCTCGTCGCTGGAGCCGTGGAACCTGGACGAGGATTTTTTCACGCTGTGGGAGAACCCGCGCTTGTGCCGCCAACTCCACCTGCCGCTGCAGGCCGGCTGCGACGATACGCTGCGCCGCATGGGGCGCGACACTACAACGGCTGAATTCGCCCGCCTGGTGGAGGCCGCCCGCGCAACTATCCCCGGCATGGCATTGACGACCGACATCATCACCGGCTTCCCGGGCGAAGACAAGGCGGCCTGGCAGAGCAGTTACGAATTTGTGAAAGCCACCGCTTTTGCGCGGCTGCACGTGTTCCCCTACTCGCCTCGCCCGGGAACAGCCGCCACTCGCCTGCCGGGCCAATTGCCGCGCGAGGTGGGCGAGGCACGCGCCCGTTTGATGCGCCAGTTGGGAGCGGAGCAATCCGCGCGCTTTCGCCGGCAGTTCGTGGGGCACGATATGGCGGTCTTGTGGGAGCAGCGCCGGCCAGACGGCACGTGGCTCGGCTTGACCGGCAACTATATCCAGGTCGCCACGGAAGCAGACGGCGACCTGCACAACCGGATCACAAACACGCGCATCACGGCCGTGCGGGATGGCGGCCTGGTGGGCGAGATCGTCGTCTGAAGATGTATAAAAAGGAGGTCTTGTGGACACACCTGATTTGACCGAGCACTTGATCGAGTTGATCGAGCGCACCTCGACCGACCTGCCGCCTGACGTGGAGGGGGCGCTCGAGCGGGCGCGCCAGGTCGAAGCAGCCGGCTCGGCCGCCCAGAGCACGTTGGATACGCTCTTGGAGAACGTCGCCATCGCGCGCCGGACGTGCCGGCCCATCTGCCAAGACACCGGCACACCGATTTTCTACGTGTGGTACCCCCAGGGCTGGAGCCAACGCCGGCTGGCGGAGCAAATCCGGGCCGCGGTGAGAAGCGCCACCGAGCGTTCTCTGCTGCGCCCCAACGCGGTGGCGGCGCTGTCGGGCAAAAATTCGGGCGACAACACCGGCGTGGACTTTCCCACGATCCATTTCGAAGAATGGGAACAGCCACATCTCAAGGTGGGCTTGCTGCTGAAGGGCGGCGGGTGCGAAAACTGCGGGCGGCAGTACAGCCTGCCCAGCGCCGAATTCCCGGCCAGCCGTGACCTGAAAGGCGTGCGCAAGGCCGTACTGGACGCCGCCTTTCAAGCCCAGGGTGAGGGCTGCGCGCCGGGCATCCTGGGCGTGGCGATCGGCGGCGACCGCGGCAGCGGCACGATCAAGGCCAAGGAGCAGCTTTTCCGCCCACTGCCAGACAGCAACCCGGACCCCAGCCTGGACAAAATGGAAAAGCAATTGGTCCAGGAAGCCAACCAACTGGGGATCGGCCCGATGGGCTTTGGCGGCCAGACGACCGTCTTGGGTATCAAGCTGGCCGAGCTGCACCGCCTGCCAGCCTCATTCTTTGTCTCGGTCAGTTACATGTGTTGGGCCGACCGGCGCAGGCTGATGATCTACCAGGACGGACAGGCGAGCATTGAATGAAAGGAGATAAGCCATGCAATCTTTAACCATTCCCATCCGTGAAGAAGAAATCCGTGCTTTGCACGTGGGTGACGGCGTGCTGCTCAGCGGCGTGATGCTGACCGGGCGCGATGCAGCTCACAAGTACATGATCGACAATTTCATCAAAGGCACCCCAGGAGACTCTGAAAAGCCCGTCTACCAGGCGCTCAAGGCCAAGCTGGCCAATGGGGTGATTTATCACTGCGGGCCAGTGGTGCGCAAGCGGGACGACGGCAAGTACGAATTCGTCGCCGCCGGGCCTACGACCAGCATCCGCGAGGAAATCTACCAGGCCGAGGTCATCGAGCATTTTGGCCTGCGGGCTGTCATCGGCAAGGGCGGCATGGCCGAGAGGACACTCAAAGCCTGCCAGCAACATGGCTGTGTGTACCTGCACGCGATGGGCGGTGCGGCGCCGCTGATCGCCGACACGGTCAAAGAGGTGCTCGAGGTCTACAAGCTCGAGCTGGGCATGCCTGAAGCGTTTTGGGTCATTCGCGTGGAAAACTTACCGCTGGTCGTGACCATGGACAGCCACGGCGGCAGCTTGCACGCCGAGGTGCGCGCCCGCTCGCAGATGGAGCTAACCAGGCTACTAGGATAGTTTCAGGTTTCACGTCTAATGACCATACCACCTTATCTACGTACATCGGACATCGCGCAGGCCGTTGGCGTCCATCCCAACACGGTCCGGCTCTACGAGGCATGGGGCTTTTTGCCGCCGGTGCGCCGCAGCGCGGGCGGTTACCGGCTGTTCACCGAGTGTCACCTCGACCAGATGCGGCTGGCCCGCACGGCGCTGCACGGCGGCTGGCCGGGGAAGAACATCCGCCAATCGGCGGCCGCCTTGGTCAGGCAAGCTGCCTCCGGCGACCTGGGCGGCGCGTTAGAGCGAGCCTACAACCACCTGGGGCTGGTCAAGGCCGAGCGCGCCCAGGCCGAAACGGCGGCTGCGCTGCTCGAACGGTGGGCGCAGGGGATGGCCGCCGACGCCACGGCAGAGGCTTTGCAAAGCGGCCAGGCCGCCAAGCTTTTGGGCAGCACGACCGAACAACTGCGCAACTGGGAGCGCAACGGCCTGCTCCGCGTGCCGCGCGATCCACGCAACGGCTACCGGCTGTACGGCGCGGCCGAGATCGGCCGGCTGCGCGTGATTCGCATGCTGAGCCGCGCTGGCTACAGCCACGCGGCCATCTTGCGCATGCTGCTCCAGCTCGACAGCGGCCAGCGAAACGGCCTGCGCCAGGCGCTGGACACGCCGCACCCTGACGACGAGGTTTATATGGCCGCCGATCGCTGGCTGTCTGCGCTGGCCGAGCACGAGCAGCGCGCGTCCGACATGATCGCCCAACTCGAGGCCATGATTACCAAGCAAACCCCAATCATTAATAATTAACAATTAATAATTAATAATTAACATGATTTCCCTCGACCACATCACCAAACGCTTTGGCTCTTTTGCAGCCATCGACGACGTGTCCTTCGAGATCGCCCAGGGAGAGGTACTGGGGCTGCTGGGGCCCAATGGCGCCGGCAAGACGACGCTGTTCAAGCTGATCGCCGGTTTTCTCTATCCTGACGCGGGGCGCGTCAGGCCCACGGATCGCATGCCATCTGTGGGCTTCAAGACGGAGCGGCTCTTGTATCCCAGCCACTTGCGCGTCAGGGAGTATCTCGAGCTGGTGGCTCAATTGAGCAACGTCGGCAGCGCTCAAGCCAAAAAGGTAGTGGCCCATGCACTGGAGCAGGTCAAGCTGAGCGAGGCGGCTTCCAAACGCATCAGGGCTTGCTCAAAGGGCATGCGCCAGCGACTGGGGCTGGCCCAGGCGCTCATCGGCCGCCCTAGCCTGCTGCTGATTGACGAGCCATCGAACGGGCTTGATCCTGAAGGCCAGGCCGAGGTGTGCCGGCTCATCAAGGAGCTGCACGCCGGCGGCCACACCATCGTGCTCAGCTCACACCAGTTGGCGGAGGTCAGGCAGACTTGCACGCGCCTCATCATCCTCAGCCAGGGCAAGATTCACTACGAAAGCAGCATGGCAGACGCCCTGGCGCTGCGTCCACACGTCACGGTGCGAGCCACCCAAGACCTGGAGTCTATCCGCTCCCGCCTGGAAGCGCTTCATCCGGGCATCCAGGTCAATGGCGACGAGCTGGTCGTGAACGGCGCGGCGATCAGCCTGCGCCGCCAACTGCTGAGCCTGGTTCTAGAAGCTGGTTTTGATATCGTGCACGTCGAACAGCAGCGCGTCACGCTCGAAGAAATCTATGCGGAGGTGGCCCCATGATCCAACGCATCACCGCCCTGGCCTGGTACTTTTTCAGCAGCCTGCTGTTCTCCTTGGCCGGTGTCCTGTATATCCTGTTAGCGCTGGCTTTTTGGTGGGTATTCTTTTCTCCGGCCGATCAGACCCCGCACGCCGATTACTATATCCTGCTGCTAAGCGTGTTGGGCGGGGGGCTGGCCTTCCTGGTGACGAGCAGCGTGGCAGCCCGCGCTAACCAGGCCATTCACTATCCATTCCTGGCGCGCCTGCCCAGGCGGGTTGAATACCTCCTAAGCATACTGGCCAGCGCGCTGAGCTTCACCACACTGCTGCAACTGGTAGTAGCCGCCCTGGCCACCTTTCGAGGGCCTTCCTTCACGCCGGCTCACCTCATCCTGATGCCGCTCGCCTGGCTGCCGCTCAACGGGCTGGCGGCCATGCTGGCTCTGCACGCCTCGGACCTGGTGAGCGACGGCTGGTCGCGTGTTGCCATCTACGGCGCTTTGCTGGCGTGCGCCTTGGGGCAAAAACTCGACCATCCCATCCTCAGCCGTGTTTTCGGCCTCCCCTTCTGGCCCTTTCAGGCCTTGGCCGGCGCCGTGCGGACCGCTTCCCTCACTCCCAGCCATGCCTTGGCAACTCTCCTGATCGTGATGTATGCAGGGGCCGCGTTCATACTGGCCGTCCGCCTGTTTTCGGCCAAGGACTTGCTCCTGGCGGAACAGTAGCACAAGATTGTGTCAGGTTCCAGGTTTAAGGTTTCAGGCCGACGAACTCGGATGGGCTTGTACAAAGCATTTGATACAACTCTCCACTTGGCCACCAGGGTTGTATAATTGGGTTAAAAGAGAACACCAACAGGGGGAAGCCTTTTATGATCCAAGCACACATCGTCGTTCGCAATTTGTCCAAGACCTACCGCGTTCCAGAGCGCGAAGCGGGGCTGGCGGCCGCGCTCAAGAGCATGATGCGGCGGGTCTATCGCGACGTGGAAGCGGTGCGCGAGATCAGCTTTGACATCCAGGCCGGCGAGATGGTCGGCTTTATCGGGCCGAACGGCGCGGGCAAGACGACGACGCTCAAGATGCTGGCCGGGCTGCTGGTCCCCAGCGGCGGCGAGGCGCGCGTGCTGGGCTTCATCCCTTGGGAGCGCAAGGCCGATTACTTGCGGCGCATCAGCATGGTGCTCGGCAATAAAAGTCAAATGATGTGGGACATTCCGGCCTTGGACACCTTCCGCGTGTTGGGCGAGATCTATCACGTCCCGCCGGTCGAGCTGGCGCGCACGCTGGACGAGCTGATCGAGCTGCTGGAGCTGGGGGATTTGCTGGCCCGGCCGGTGCGCAATCTGTCGTTGGGCGAGCGCATGAAGTGCGAACTGGTGGCCGGGCTGCTCTACCGTCCGGCCGTCCTCTTTCTCGACGAGCCGACGTTGGGATTGGACGTTTCGATGCAGGGCCGCCTGCGGCGCTTCCTGCTCGAGTACAAGCAGCGCAGCGGCGTGACGGTGATCCTCACCAGCCACTACATGGCCGACGTGGTTGCGCTGTGCCCGCGCGTCATTCTCATCCACCACGGGCGGCTGCTCTACGATGGCGAGTTGAGCGGGTTGGCCAGGCAGTTGGCGCCGTTCAAGCTGATCCAACTGGCCCTCGGCAACGGCCAGGCAGGAGGCGATCTGGCCCTACCCGACGGCGCCGAGGTCATCGAGCGCGAAAACGGCCGCTTGACGCTGCGCGTGAGCCGGCAAGCGGCGCCGGCTATCACAGCTCAGTTGCTCAACACGCTGCCCGTGGCCGATTTGTCTATCCAGGACCCGCCAATCGAGGCGGTGATCGATCAAATCTATCAAGGAGCCATTAAGAAATGGCAAGGAGAAACACAGGTATGAACAGGCCCCAGGTTGTCATTTTTTCAACGGCGTCAGTTGATGGGCGACTCACGCTTGCGTCCAATGTGATGTTGCTGTACGGCGACGAGCGCTGGCCAAGCACGAGTGGATCGAGCATGGCGTATAACTGGCTCCAGCATACCCACAAGCCGCAGGCCACGCTTGAAGGCAGCGGCTCGTTTGTCCCGGAAAATGCCACCCCCGAGCCTCTGCCGCCTGTCGACAGCAACCCACAGGTGCTGTACCAGGACTTTTTGCCCGCGGCGGTCGTTCAACGCCCCGGCCATCGAGGGTGGTTCACTGTCGTCGACGGTCGAGGGCGCGTGCGTTGGGTTTACAAGGAACATCCCAGCGAGGAGTGGGCAGGCTGGCATTTGCTGGTCCTGGTAGGCCACCACACGCCGCCCGAGTACCTGGCTTATCTCCGCCGCGAGAACATCCCCTACCTGGTGGCCGGGGAGCAGGTCGCTGGAGAACAGGTCGCTGTAAAACAGCGCGTCGATCTTGGGGCTGCCCTGGAAAAGCTCAAAAGCAGCCTGGGCGTGACGTGCGTGCTGTCGACGGCCGGCGGCAGGTTGAACGGCGCGCTCTTGCGGGCTGGGTTGGTGGACGAAGTCAACATCGAGTTCTTCCCCGCCATCATCGGCGGGCTGGAGACCCCCTCCCTGTTTGACGCGCCTGCACTGCAGCCCGAGGAGTGGCCTACCCAGTTGAGATTGCTCTCCGCCCATTGCCATACTGAAGGTCAAGTCTGGCTGCGCTACCAGGTCATTTCTGAAGGGAACAAATCATGAATCAACGCGGCGGCTGGGCGCTCATCAAAAGCACGTGGTTATCGTGGATGCAGTACCGCGACTTTTTCTTCCTGCTGGCCTTTGG
>JAFGFO010000338.1 GCA_016931085.1 Thermoflexales bacterium | reverse complement strand
GGGCCGGTGAACGTGCTCGACTTTGTCAAGGTGGTCAATATCATCGGGCTTGACGCGGCCACCGCCGCACGCCTGTGCGCGCCGGCCGCCCGGCTGGCCAACGCCGAGTCGCTGAGCGCTCACGCGGCAGCGGCCGCCGCGCGCGCAAGTTAGCCCGGAATGTGGTACAATAGTAGGGGCGGGTTTGAAACCCGCCCCTATCTAATCTAGAGGTAGACAATGGATCGAATCCAACGACTGACATCAGCCTTTAGCCGGCGCATTGGCGCGCGGCCGGCGTTGGTCGCGCGCGCACCGGGGCGCGTGAACCTGATCGGCGAGCACACCGACTACAACAGTGGCTTTGTGCTGCCGATGGCCATCGACCGCGATGTGTGCATCGCAGCGCGAGCGCGCCGCGACCGCACGGTGCGGCTGCTGTCGCTCGATTTCGATCAGCAGGACCAATTCCAGTTGGACGCCATTCAAAGAGTGGGCCAGGCCGTGACGTGGGGAGATTACGTGCGCGGCGTGGCCAAGGTTTTGCAAGAAGCAGGCTATGGCTTGCGCGGGGCAGACATGGCCATCTCCGGCAACGTGCCGGCCGCCTCCGGCCTCTCGTCGTCAGCCGCTATCGAGCTGGCCACGACCAGCGCTTTTCGCGCCTTGAACGAGCTGGAGCTCGACCCGGTGCAGGCGGCGCGCCTGGCCCAGCGGGCCGAAAACACCTTCGTAGGCGTTCAATGCGGGATCATGGATCAGTTCATTGCCTCACTGGGCAAGGCTAATCATGCCCTGTTGATCGACTGCCGCTCGCTCGAATTCCGCCCCGTGCCGCTGCCGGTCGGCGTGTCTGTCGTCATCGCCCACACGGGTGTCCGTCGTGGGCTGTCATCGAGCGAATACAACACGCGCCGCAGCCAATGCGAAGCCGGGGCGTGGCAATTGGGGGTCGATACCCTGCGCGACGTCAGCATCGAGACCTTTGAGGCACGCAAGGGCGAGCTGCCGCCCGACGTGGCAGCGCGCTGCCAGCACGTCGTGTACGAGAACGCGCGCGTGCTGCAAAGCGTGGAGGCATTGGAGCGTGGGGACCTGGAAAGCTTCGGCCAGTTGATGATCGAAAGCCACGCTAGCCTGCGCGATCTGTACGAGGTCAGTTGCGCCGAGCTCGATGCCATGGTCGAGATCGCCTGCCAGGTGCCCGGCTGCATTGGCGCCCGGCTCACCGGCGCCGGCTTTGGCGGCTGCGCCGTGGCTATGGCACGCGACGAGGCTGTAGTAGACCTGGTAGCCACCATCCAGCGCGATTATCCCGCTCGCAATGGCAAAACGCCAGAGGTGTATCTGTGCCAGGCTGCCGACGGAGCCGGCATCCTCTCGTGAACGCGTTCACGATTTTCCCTGCCATCGACCTCCGCCAGGGGCGTGTGGTCCGCCTGAGGCAGGGCGATCCGGCCCAAGAAACGCACTATGGCGACGATCCGCTGGCGGCCACCCGCCGCTGGCAGGCAGCCGGCGCCACGTGGCTGCACGTCGTCAACCTGGACGGCGCACTGGACGAGAGCGGGCGTGCGAACATGGCGGCCTTGGAAAAGATCCTCACCAGCGGCCTGTCCATCCAGTTCGGCGGCGGCATGCGCGAGTTGGACAGCCTGCGCCGAGCGCTCGAGCTGGGCGTAAGCCGGGCCGTGATCGGCACGGCCGCCGTGGAAAACCCGGCCTTGATCGAGGCTGCCCTGGCGGCTTTTGGTCCGGAACGAATCGCCGTGGGCATCGACGCGCAGGCCGGCATCGTGCGCACCCACGGCTGGAAAGAGGCAGCCGGAGTGACGGCGATCGAGTTAGGCCGGCAGTGGGCTGACAAGGGCGTGCGTTGGGTCATTTTCACCGACATCGCGCGCGATGGGGCCAGCAGCGGCGTGAACGTGACGGCCACCGCCAGTCTGGCGCGCCAGACCAGCCTATCCGTCATCGCCTCGGGCGGTGTTGTCAGCTTGGAGGACGTGCGGCGCGTGCGGCAGGCCGGGCTGGCCGGCGTCATCATCGGCCGCGCGCTATACGAGGGACAGATCAGGCTAGAGGACGCGCTGGCAGTGGGTACAGACCTATGATCAAGCTTAGCTTCCTGGAAGCTTGGAGCTTCCAGGAAGGTAGGGATGCGTTGAAGGTGGGTACAAAACTTGTGACGACGAAGGCCATCTTTTGGGACAACGACGGCGTGCTGGTCGATACGGAGCGGCTCTTTTTCCGTGCCACGCGGGAAACCATGGCTCCAATCGGCGTCAGCCTGACCCAGGAGCAATACGTCGAGGCAGTCCTGAAAAGCGGGCGAGGCGTCTGGCATCTGGCGGCAGAAAAAGGGATCCCTCCGGCTGAAATAGACCGCCTGCGCGAGGAACGCGACGCGCTCTACAGCCAGTTATTGCGTGACGAGAGCTCCGTCATCGCGGGAGTTGAGGAAACGCTCATCAAGCTGCACGGCAAGTTCCTCATGGGCATCGTGACCAGCTCCAGGCGGGATCACTTCGAGTTGATCCACCGTTCGAGCGGGCTGCTCGATTATTTTGACTTTGTGTTGACCAGCCAGAACTATACTCGCTTCAAGCCCGACCCCGAGCCTTATTTGCTCGCTCTCAAGAAAAGCGGATTCGATGCCGGCGAATGTGTGGTAGTCGAAGACTCCCAGCGCGGCCTGATCGCCGCCAGGCAGGCCGGCATCCGGTGTTTCGTCGTGCCCACCGAATTGACCGAGGGCAGCGATTTCTCTGGAGCCTATCGAGTGCTCCATAGTGTCAAAGAGCTTGCGACAGAACTGCTGGAGAAACGAGGGCTGGCATAGGGATGCCGCCCTACTCTTCAGACAGAGGAGGTATCTGATGACGACGACAAGAGTTGAGCGAGCGCGCGAGTGCTTCGCCAAAGGCTTTAACTGTGCCCAAGCGGTGATCTCGGCCTATGGGCCCGAGCTTGGCCTGGAGCGCGAGATGGCGCTGAGGGTCGCCGGGGCTTTTGGCGGCGGGATGGGACGCATGGGGCACACCTGCGGCGCGGTGAGCGGCGCGTTTATGGTCATCGGGCTCAAATACGGCAAGGCGCACGAGGACGACGATGAAGCGCAGACCAAGGAAAAGGCCTACGCGCTCGTGCGCGAATTCACCGCCCGCTTTGCCGCCCGCCACGGCACCATCACGTGCAACGAGCTGCTCGGTTGCGACATCAGCACGCCCGAAGGTCATCGCCGAGCGTCGGAAATGGGGCTGTTCACGCGCTGTCCCCAGTTCGTCCAAGACGCGGTTGAAATCTTGGAATTAATAATTAACAATTAACAATTAATAATTAACAATTAACCATGATTCTGATCGTAGACTACAAAGCCGGCAACCTGACTTCCGTGAAGCGGGCGCTGGATCACCTGGAGATCCCGTGCAAGATCACGGCCGACGGGCAGGAGTTGCGCCAGGCCGAGCGCATCATTTTCCCGGGCGTGGGCCACGCGGCGACCGCCATGGCCGCCTTACAAGAAAGGGGACTGGACACGGCGCTGAGAGATGCCTTCAGGCTTGGCACGCCCATCATGGGCATCTGCCTTGGCTGCCAAATCGTGCTGACCCACTCTGAAGAGGGTGACACAGTCTGCCTGGGCCTGGTCGAGGGAGTTTGCCGCCGCTTCCAGTTGGAGAATCCAATGCTCAAAATTCCCCACATGGGCTGGAACGCGATTCAGGTCGTGCGCGAGCATCCCATCATGGCAGACCTGGCGGCCGGCGACGAATTTTACTTTGTGCACTCGTACTATCCCCAGCCGGCCGCCGCCGAGCACGTCTTGGCCACCTGCGAGTACGAGCTGAGCTTCCCGGCCGCCATCGGTTACAAAAACCTGTTTGCCACCCAGTTCCATCCCGAAAAGAGCGGGCGGCTGGGGTTGAGGATGCTGCGCAACTTTTCCCAGTGGGATGGTGACGTATGTTGAGCAAGCGCTTGATTTCTTGCCTGGACGTGCGCGATGGCAAGTTGGCCAAGAGCGTCAAGTTCGTCGATACGCGTGACATTGGCGACCCGGTGGCGACAGCCAAAAAGTATTATGAAGAAGGGCTGGATGAGCTGGTCTTTTACGACATCACGGCCTCCAGCGATAACCGGGGCATCATGCTCGACGTCGTCAGCCGGGTAGCCGCGCAGGTCTTTATCCCCTTTTCGGTGGGAGGCGGCCTGCGCACGGTGGAGGATTGCGGCCAGGTGCTGCTGGCCGGCGCGGAAAAGGTGAACGTCAACACGGCCGCCGTGCTCAGCCCGCAGTTGATCGTCGAGGCCTCGCGCGCCTTTGGCGCGCAGTGCGTGGTGCTGTCGATGGACGTGCTGGCCGTGCCGCCATCTCCCAATATCCCTTCCGGCTACGAGATCGTCATCCGCGGCGGGCGCACCCGGTCGGGGCTGGACGCCCTGGAGTGGGCCAAGCGAGGAGAAGAGTTGGGCGCGGGCGAGCTGGTGATCAACTCGATCGACGCCGACGGCACCAAGCAGGGCTACGAGATCAAGTTGACCCGCATGATCGCCGACGCGGTGGGCATCCCGGTGATCGCCTCCGGCGGCGGCGGCCGGCCCGAGCATCTCTACGAGGTGCTCACCGAGGGGCACGCCGACGCTGCCCTGATCGCCTCGATGCTGCACTATGGCGAGCACACCATCGGCGAGATCAAGAGCTACCTGCACCAGCGCGGGATCAAGATACGGATGAGCTATTAAGATGGTTTCAGGTTGCAGGTCTCAGGTGTGAGACCCACGACATAGTCATGTTAGAGGTGTTGCCATGAATTTTCCGTCGCGCATTTCATTGACGCTGACCAATCGATGCAATCTCAAGTGCGGGATGTGCGGCCAGTGGAGCGAGCAGGGCTACATGCGCGAGCGCAAGGCCAGCCTCGAGCAAGAAATGGACCTGGCCGACTGGAAGAGGATCGTCGACGAGCTGGCGGATCATTCGATCTCGTCGGTCCTGCTGCGGGGCGGGGAGGTTTTTCTCCTTCCGTATATTATCGAACTGCTGAGCTATATCCACGACAAGGGCATGTTTATATCCATCGACACGAATGGCACGCAATTGGCCAGGTACGCGCCGGACATCGTCCGGATCGGCAAAATTCACCTGAGCATTTCCGTGGACGGGCCAGAAGGCATTCACGACGCGGTCAGGGGGGTCAAAGGCTGCTTCAAGCAGATCCAAGCCGGCGCCGCCTGGCTGGGCGAGATCGAGCAAGCCAGGCAGCGCCCCATCAGCCGTTCGATCACTTTCACCATCAGCCGCTACTCGTACAAGGGGCTGGGGGCTATGCCGGACATCGCCCGCCGCCTGGGCATCAAGACCATCTGCATCGTCCCGTATTACTACTTTCCCGAAGCGGTCGGCCAGCAGTACGAGAAAGAGATGAAAGAGATTTTCGGCTGTGAGGCTTTTTCCTGGCGGGGCTTTCACCAGGAAGACTCCGGTGTCGAGGTGGACGAATTCGTCGAGGGCTACCGGACCTACCTGGCCACTCTCGGCGAGGTCTACAGCTATCCTTACATGGTCTTGTCCGAGGACGAGTACCACACCTGGTTCAGCGACGCCACCAGCCCGGTCGGCCCGCAGCACTGCACGAACGTCGAAAAACTGATCGACATTCAGCCCAACGGAGAGGCGAATTTCTGCGTCGATTTCCCAGATTACGCCATCGGCAACGTCAGGCAGGCGAGCATCGAGCAAATTTGGAACGGCGAGCGGGCGGAGCGTTTCCGCCAATACAGGCGCGCGCAGCCGCTGGCCGTGTGCTATCGCTGCGGCGCCAAGTACATGTCGGAGATATAACACCTGGTTTCGAGTTGCAGGTTTAAGGTTTCAGGTGCAAGGTCCACTTTAGAACCTCACAGAGCTCACAGAGATTGCGATTCTTCTATGAAGGAAACGAGTGTTCCCCTGGCCTTGGCGCGCCGGATCGCCTTGAACGCCCAACTCCTGGACGGCAAAACGACGTTGCCGGCGGGCAAAGACGGCGCTGAACAGACGATCCAAAAACTGGGCTATGTCCAGATCGACACGATCGCCGTGGTCGAGCGAGCGCACCATCACACGCTGTGGGCGCGCCAACCGGATTACGCCCCGGCGATGCTCAACGAGCTGCTGAAAGAGCGCCGCGTGTTCGAGTACTGGGGACACGCGGCGTCCTATTTGCCGATGTCCGATTACCGCTACTACCTGCCGCTCAAGCGCTCGTTCCAATCACCCTCCCATCCCTGGTTCCAGCGGCGGATGGAGCAGTGCGGGCACCTGATGGCGCCGGTGCTGGAGCGCATTCGCCAGGAAGGGCCACTGGGATCGAAGGACTTTACGCCGCCGCCGGGCACGCCGCGCGGAACGTGGTGGAATTGGAAACCGGCCAAAATCGCCCTGGAGCTGCTGTTTTGGCGGGGCGACTTGATGGTCGCCGAGCGCCGCAACTTTCAGCGCGTGTACGACCTGACCGAGCGCGTGCTGCCGGAAGGCGTGGACACGCGTGTGCCAGATCAGGCCGAGCTGGGGCGCTTTCTCGTGCGCCGCGCGTTGGCGGCCCACGGCCTGGCGCGGGAGAAAGAGATTTGCTCCCACATCCCGGCCGCCGGCAAAGATATCATCACCCATGCGCTGCGCGAGCTGGTCGACGCGGGACAGGTGGCTTGCCTCAAGATAGACGGGCAGCCTGGGACTGACTACGCCCTAGCCTGCTCGCTTGAGAGCGCCACCAGTCTAGAAGCCAGGCCACCCAGCCTGGTCTTGCTGTCGCCGTTTGACAATCTCGTCATCCAACGCGAGCGGACCAAGCGGCTGTTCGGATTCGACTACACGATCGAGTGTTACCTGCCAGCGGCCAAGAGGAAATACGGCTATTTTAGCTTGCCGCTGTTGTGGGGCGAGGAATTGATCGGGCGACTGGATGCCAAGGCCACGCGCAAGAGCAAGGCACCCTTAGGAAATGGCGCGCCATTTCCCGAGGGCGTCCTGATCGTCCGCAGCCTGGTCTTGGAGCCAGGTTTCGACGCGTTCGAGGCCTTCAGGCCGGCCCTCGGTCAAGGCTTGCAAGCGTTTGCCGGCTTCAATCGCTGCGACACCTTCGATCTCGAGCGCGTTTGGCCGGCAGAAGGCAAGGTCGATCTGCTTCGAAAATAGCCATTTCGTAGGAGCAGGCCCCCGTGCCTGCCCCTACATGCGCTCCGCGCCAGAGAACTGGTACAAAAAAACTGACCAGGGTTGACATCAACCCTGGTCAGTTCTGTATTGGTCGGATGTGACGCTAAAGGCGCGGCTAGCGCCGGCGACCACCGCCGTGTCCACCGCCGCCAAAGCCGCCGCGACCGCCGCGACCGCCGCCGCTGCCATAGCCGCCGCGACCGCCGCCGCTGCCATAGCCGCCGCCGTAATCGCTGCGCGGCGCCTGTGGACGAGCCTCGGCGACAGTGATGTTCCGCTCGTCTATGGTCTTGCCGTTGATCTGGCTGATAGCTTGCTGGGCAAGGTCATCGCTCAGCTCGACAAAAGCAAAGCCCTTGGGCCGACCCGTGTCACGGTCGGTAATGACGGCCACGCTGGTCAGCTCGCCGACCGGCGCGAACAATTCGCGCAGGGCTGTTTCGGTGACGCTGTAGGGCAGGTTGCCCACATACAATTTACTCACGAGAATCTCCTTATAGTTGTTTCTTTCGATTTAAAGGTCGGAGAGCGCGCCGGGTTCAAAAACAAAACCGCTCAGGCAGAAACAAGCCTGGGCGGTTCTCGTCATGACCGAAAAATGGCTTTGCTTACTTCGTCCCACTGAGCGCCATGCTACCATACATTCCCGTTTTTGGCAAGTGCATCGAAAGATGCAAGTCGTGCGCCCGCCCTCCCAGCGTTTCTTGCTCGCTATCGCATGCCCCTCCTCCGTCTGCGGATGGCCAGGCGGTCACCCAAGCTGACGATGCCGGGGTTGACATGCGACCCCGGCCCCTGGACATCACTGGCGGCGAGTACGGATAAGCACAAGTGGTGAGTTGGACGCTTCTCGCACCAGGATTAAGAAAGGCACGCCGCCGGGCTCTTTCAGAAAGCGCTGCACGACGTGAAAGCCCAGCTTGTGGCAGACGCGCTGCGCGCGCTGATTGAAGGCCGCGATCGTCACGCGCAAGCGCTCGGGAGCGAATGTGCGGCATGCAAAATCAAACACCAGCTCACTGTAGCAGACGCCTTCACCGTGGCCCGTTAGATCAGGCCGCATGCCTATGCCCACATCCAGCGCGGCCTGGCTGTAGTCGCCGCCGGGCACCTGGCCATCCGGGCCGAAGCTGCAATAACCGGCGAGTCCCCCCTGCTCGCTTAGGATACTATAAAACGCATTTTGCGGATTCGCGAAATACGCCACATTCTGCTCGATTTCGTCAGGGTTCAGGTTGTAGAAATCGTAGGGGGCATCGTAGCGCCAGCGCGCGATGGCGCGCGCGCTGGCTTCGTCCATGGGTTGAATGTTCAACGGCATGTCCTCTTTAGGTGAGTGCTGCTTCAAGACGGTGTGTTGCCATGGTTTGCCCACTTAGATTCAGCCCGCCAGCGTCTCTAGCGCGCGGCCCACGTCAAGGCCCAAGCGGGCACCCACAGCCGCCCAAAGCCCAGCAGCGACAGGCCGAGCGACACGACGACGAGCAGGATCGCCGCCGCGATCAGCCAGCGGTCGCGCCGCCGGTAGTGCAATTGCTCCAGCCAGGTGCGCGGGCCAACCCCGAACGCGCGCAAGTCCATCGCGTCAATGATGTCCTCGCTGGCGGCAATCGCGTGGATGGTCACCGGCACGATCAAGGGGGCCAGCTTGCGCACCTGGGCAAACAGGCCCCCTTGCAGCTTTTCTATCTCGTAGCCGCGCGCGCGCTGCGCGTCCAGCGTCAACTGGAAATCACGAGCGTAGGTGGGGATAAAGCGCATCGTCAGGTCAATCGCGTAAGCGATCTTGTCCGGCAAGCCCAGGCCGCGGAAGGCCAAGCCATACTTGGTGGGATCCAGCGTATACGGGATCAGGACCGTCATGCTGGCCACGCTGAACACGCGCACGAGCTGGCTGGCAGCGAACATGGCGCGCTCCACGCTGACGTCAACCCCCGGCCGCCAGCCAAAGAGCTCGAACGGCGCGCGCAGGGTGGTGATGAGGTGCTCCTGGGCATAGTGCTCTACCCCACCCCGCCCGGTCAGGAAAGTCAGCACCGCGAAGAAGGTGACGAACCCGCCGATAAAGAGCCAGGCCCGCCGGCTTTCCTGCCACGTGATTCCCGAGTTAAAGATGGTCACCAGGGCGACAGCGAAAAGCGGCAGAAGAAAACGCAAGTCCCAAAACATGAGCGAGGAAGCCATATAGCAGGCGAAAAAGATGAGCCACGCGCGTGGATCAAAGCTCTGCACCAAGGACTTGCGCTTGCGGTAGCGCCAGGTGACCAGCATCGGCCTGCCCCCTCAACGCCCGGTCTGCCGCCGCATGGCGGCGTAGGCTCCCACCAGCAGGGGCACCAGGATAGCGGCGAAAATCAGGTTGGGGCCGGCCGCCGGCAGGAACTCGCCGACGATCGCCACCGGCAGCGAAAAGCCGTTGATCCAGATGTCCGAGATGGCCGCAAAGCCCATGCCGACGAGATTGCCCAACATGCTCCAGGTCACCGACGCGGCGATGTCTATGTTCTGGCTGGCAGCGAAGCGAACGGCGAGCACCAGGATAAAGCCGATCACGACCGAAAGGCCGGCAAACCACGTGATCTGGGCGTCGCCAAAGATGCCGGCGTTCGCGTCGAAGAACATCATATTTTCCTGGGAGGTGTTGGTGAAGTAAAAAATCGCCCCCACGATCACCAGCAGGACGCTGATGATGAGAACAGTGTTGATGCCCTTCTTCTTATCGGGAAAGAGCAGCGCCATGCCGGCGATCATGCCCACCAGGCCATTGCCCACGCTCCACTGCGGCGAAAGGCCAAAGCCGGTCAGCGCATCGCCAAACATGTTGCCCACCGCGCCGGTGAAAAAGCCGACGGCCGGTCCAAAGGTATAGCCAAAGAACATGGGGATGACGATCGCCGGCCGGAGGGAGACCTGGCTGACAGACGGCACGACAAAAACGGTGCCGTTGAAGAGATAGGAAAACACGGCGTACAGCGCCGCGCCGATGGCCATATAGACCACCTCGCGTGTGCCGACTTCCCACACCCCGCTGCTGCGGGTGAGCCAGTAGACGACGAACACGGCGACCAGGCCGATGCCTACAAAGACAAAGCGCATCAAGGCCGTTTGATCCAGCTTGAGGCTGGGGTTGAGAGCCCCGCCGATCCAGACGACCAGCAGGAACAAGACCAGGACGACGACGAGCGCGCCGATGACAGACAGCATTTTGCGATCCATGTTATTCCTCCTTTAGTTACACAGAGCCTCACAGAGGATGCACAGAGATGCACAGAGGCTTTTAAAAAGCTTGATCTGCTCTGTGAATCTCCGTGTTTGCTCAGTGTATCTCTGTGACATGAATAGTTACTTCTGATAAACTCTCGTTTTTTCGATTTATACTTTCTCACACGATAGGTCGATAGAGCCTCCTTTCAGACGTGAGCCAGCGCCTCGGCCGGCATAAAGCGCCCCGTCTTGGGCAGGTAATCCAGGTTAGCCGCCAATAACGAGGTTGGGAGCAGGCGGCAGCGGCGCAGCAGAGCGGAATCGGCCAAGACCTCCTCCGGCCGGCCATCTCCGGCCACCCGCCCTTCGTGCATCAGGATCACCCGGTTAGCATAGCAGATGGCCAGGTCGAGATCGTGAGTGATAAAGAGGATGGCCCCAAAACCGGGCATCTGGAGGATGGAATCCATAAAGGCCATGTAGTTCATATAGTCCTGGCCGGCGGTCGGCTCGTCCATCACCAGGATCTTGGAGCGCATAGCCAGGATAGCGGCGATGCTGACGCGCTTTTGTTGGCCAAAGGAAAGCGCCAGGGGGGGATAATCCTCCAATCCTTCCAGGTTGACCATGTCCACCGCCCTGGCCACATCTTGAGCGATGGTTTCTTCGGTGTGGCCCAGGTTCCTGGGGCCGAAGGCCAGCTCTTCCCGCACGCTCGGCGCGAAGAGCATGTGGCTGGGGCTTTGAAAAACATAGCCCAGCGTGTGGGCGATTTGCGCCACGCTCGCCGTCCGGCTATCTCGCCCTTCGACCAGCAGCCGGCCCCCAGAAGGCTTCAGCAAGCCGATGGCGTGCTTGACCAACGTGGTCTTGCCCGCCCCATTCGGGCCGAGGACGGCGATGATGTCGCCCTGCCGGATCGTCAAGCTGACGTCGTGAATGACCGGGCTGTCTTGGGAATAGGCAAAGGTGACATTCTCGAAAGTCACCAGGCTTTGGCGGCCGTCAGGCTGGATGGCCGACTTGAACGTGGGGGGAGGCTGGCTGGCCGCGCGCTGGATCACGACTTGTGCCGGCAGCTTGACTTGTCGATAGTCCACCACGCCCATCAAGCCGTCCAACGGACCCTGGTAGGCGGCCTGGCCCTCTTGCATAAAGAGCACCTGGTCTGGCCGGACGCTGAGGGCGTCTTCCACGCGATGCTCGACCAACACAATGCCGATTCCCTCGTCAGCCAGGTGGCGAAACAGGCCGAGTGCCTCCTGGGCGCTGGCGGGATCGAGACTGGCCAGCGGCTCATCGAGCAGGAGCAGGCTGGGGCGCATGGCCAACACGCCGGCGAGGGCCACCTTTTGCTTTTCACCGCCGGACAGCAAAAAGGTCTCGCGGTCGCGCAGGTGAGAGATTCCCAGGTAATCGAGGGCCTGATCCATGCGCTGCTTGATCTCGGCGCGGGACAAGCCCAGGTTCTCCAGCCCAAAAGCCACCTCGGCCGACACCCGCGCGCCCAAGATCTGCCGCTCCGGGTCCTGCAGCACCGTGCCGACGATTTGGGAAATGCGGGCGAGAGAGAGGCGGGCCGTATCCTGGCCCTGGAGAAGTATCCGGCCGCTCAGCTCGCCTTTGTAGCTGCGTGGAACGAGGCCGTTGATACAGCGGATGAGCGTCGTCTTGCCGCAGCCGCTGGCGCCGGCGACGAGGAGCAGTTGGCCACGCTCTAATGTCAAGCTAAGCTCGCGCAGCGCTGGCTCTGGGCGAGCGCGATAACGAAAGCCAAGTCCCTCGATAATCAGCGGACACGTGGTGTCCCGTTTCTTCGCCAAGGTGGCCTCTCCGACAAGCTGCTAGCCTGTCTTGATTGGAAGGGAACGTACGCGCACTCGATTTATGGGTACTATTGTACCTCAGAAAGGCCAAACAAGGCAAATCGCACCCCGCCTCAGCCCGCCAGCGTCTCTAGCGCGCGGGCCAGGACGTTGACGCCGCGTTGGAACTCGAGCAGCTCGACGTGCTCGTCCGGCGTGTGGTCGAGGGACGAATCGCCCGGCCCGTAGGCCACGATGGGGCACTTCCAGGTGGGGCCGACCGTGTTCATGTCCGAGGTGCCGGTCTTGAGCTTGAAGCGCGGCGTTCCCCCCTCGGCCCGGATGGCTTTGAGCAACGCGCGCACCAGGGGGTTGTTCTTGTCGCACTGGAAGGGCAGGTCGAGCGGTGAAAAGTCCAGCTCGGCGTCGTCGCGCCACTGGAGCATTTTGCGCTTGAGGACTTCGGGGTTGAAATCCGGCGGCAGCCGCACGGCGATGCTCATCTTGATCACGTCATTCAGGCCATCGCTGGACATCTGGAAATCACGCAGGGCCGGGTCGAGCGTGTCAAAGCGGCCGGATCGGCCCTGGTTGCGCGCTTCGGCGTAATCCATCACGTTGTTCCAAAAGCTCACCGCTTTCTCGGCTGGCCCTAGTTCTTGGCCGGCGCTGTGGCTACTCGACTGCACCCGCCGGTAATCCACGTACAGCCGGCCCTTGTATCCCAGGGTAATGCCCTCCCAGCCACTAGGCTCGCCGATGATGGCCAACTCCGGGGCGGCCATGGTGCGCTCCAGGTAACGGGCGCCCTTGCTGTGAGCTTCCTCTTCCACCGCTCCGATCACGACGATCTGCATCGTTTTCAGCCTGGGCAGCACGCGCGCCGCAGCCAACACAAAGGCCGCCAATGGCCCCTTGGCGTCGACCGTCCCACGGCCGTACAAGAGATTCTTGTGGATACGCACGGGCACGTCGCCGGGGACGGTATCCATGTGCCCCAGCATCACCAGCTTGCGCGTGGCGGCTGGGTTGCCGGCAACGCCCACCGCGTTGCCCACCTCGTCAAGGTAGGCTCGAAAGCCCATGCCTTCCATGCGCTCGACCAGGAACGCGCCCACGGCCGCCTCTTCACCGGAGGGGCTGGGGATGGAGATCAGTTCTCTTAAAAAGGAAACGCTGTCTATCAAACGATCACCTCAAAGACGCAAGACGTAAAATGTCCCTCGACAAGCTCGGGATGATATAATGCGTAAAACGTAATGCGTAAAACGTGAAACGTAAGGAATACACTGTCAGACAAATCAAACCGCCACGCGGTCGAGCGCCTGGAGCGCCCCGACCAGCACATCGATGCTGCGCTGATATTCCTCCAGGTCGATGTGCTCCTCCTGGGTGTGATCGAGCGTCGAGTCGCCCGGGCCGTAGGCCACCATGGGGCATGCCCACATCCGCGCGACGACGTTCATATCCGACGTGCCTGTCTTGAGCTTGAAACGCGGCTTTCCCCCCTCAGCGCGGATGGCCCGCAGCAGGGCGCGCACCGGCGGCGTGTTCTTTTCAAAGCGGATAGCCGGCTCGTAGCCTGAGAAAGACAGCTCGGCCTGGTCGCACCAGGCCTGCATCTTGTGCTTCAGGTCTTCCACGTCGAAGGCCGGCGGCAGCCTCACGACGACGTTCATCCGCACGCCGTCCTCCGACTCCTGGTTGAAGGTGTGGAACTCTCTCAAGGCCGGGTCGAGCGTATCAAAGTGCCCTGACATGCCGTGACTGACCAGCTCGGCATAGTCCATCACCCGGTTCCAAAAAGTGATGGCCTTTTCAGCCGCGGCCGCGCGCGAGCCGGCACTGTGGCCGCTCGGCTGCACCCAGCGATAATTAACGCTCAGGATGCCCTTGTAGCCCAGCGTGATGCCTTCCCAGTGACTGGGTTCGCCGACGATCACGCAGGCCGGGGTGGGGCGAGTGCTCGCCAGGTGATGAGCGCCCCAGCCGCGCGGGTCCTCTTCGCCGACGGCCCCCACCACGACAAGGCGGGTACTATGAAGATTCGCCCGTGCGGCCGCCAGCACGAACGCCGCCAGCGGTCCCTTGGCATCCACCGTGCCGCGGCCGTACAACAACTGTCCCTGGCGGCGCATGGGCAGGTTGGGCAGAACGGTATCGATGTGTCCCAGGAGCACGATCTCTTGGGCGGCGTCTTGGTCACCCCTTACGCCCACCGCGTTGCCGGCCTCGTCGCGCCCGGCCTGAAAGCCCAGGATCGTCATTTGCTCGACCAGGAACTCGCAAGCCGAGCCTTCCTCGCCGGAGGGGCTGGGAATCGAGACCAATTCTTCTAAAAAGGAAACACTGTCTATCAAACGCTCACCTCAAAGCTACGCAATACGGAATACGTATTGCGTATTGCGTCCCCAACCTCCCCGAAAGCTTAAAGCTTTCGGGGAGGTAAAGCCGGGTCAGGGATCAACAGACCGAACAATCCCCCCGCCGGAGCAGATGTAAGGACAGCCAATTGACCCACAGCCTCCCCCCTTGCCGCCATGACAAGCGTAAAAATAACACATATCGGCACACCCAAGCCAAATGTAATGGTACACACCCAGATTATGACGCCACCGATCGCGGTAGATGCAAGATTGGATTTGAGCCTTTGGGCAAAACCGAAAAACATGAAAAAAGTATTGATCATACTCAGAACGTAGAAAAAACTGGCCAGGGTCGAGGATTCCGTAATTCTGGCCAGTCCGAAGGTCACCCCAAACGCTGCCGAATGCGCAAGGTATTCTTGCCCTTTCACGGTTAAAAATAGGGCGACTATGGAAATCGACGCCGAGCCAAGCACAACCATGTCCCAGTTCTGACCATGCACGGGCCGAACAACGAATAACCCTACAACGATGATGAGGAGAAAAATTCCTTTGGCAATGGATACCGGATTCCACTTTTTAGGCTTACCAGGCATACCCTGCTGGGTACCTTCATCCTTCATTCTTCCCCCCTCCACCTTGCGTGATCTCTCCCAACGCTCTCACCGGCAGCTCGGCCGAGCGGAGCGAGCGGATGGCCGCCACAGCCGCCTGCAGCGCGATCAGCGTGGTCACGTAAGGCACGTGGTAATCGAGCGCGGCAGTGCGAATGCGGTAGCCCACGCTGCGCTTGCCCTGCAAGCTAAGCGGGACGCCTCGTTCCTGGGCCGTGGGCGGCACGGGCGGGGTGGGCGACACACTCGTGCCTTGGCCGGCCGACGTGGGGGTGTTGACCACCAGGTCGACCTTGCCCTGCGCGATGAGGTCGACCACGTCGGGCCGCCCCTCACCCACCTTGAGGGCCGTCTCGGCCGGCACCCCCATCGCCCGCAGGGCCTGGGCCGTGTTGCGCGTGGCGATAATCTTGAAGCCCATGTCGTGCAGTTGGGCCACCAGCGGGATGCCCTGCCGCTTGTCGGCGTCGTTCAGGCTGATCAGCACCGTGCCCCCCACAGGCAGCGGGTTGCCGGCGGCGATTTGGGCCTTGGCAAAAGCCTCAGGAAAGCTGCGCCCAAAGCTCATCACCTCGCCGGTTGAGCGCATCTCTGGCCCCAGCCGCACGTCGCAGCCGGGGAAGCGGCCAAAGGGCAGCACGACTTCCTTGACCGTCGAGTGCGCCGGCCACGGCGTGGGCGCCAGGTGG
>JAFGFO010000037.1 GCA_016931085.1 Thermoflexales bacterium | reverse complement strand
CGCGCCAATGCGCCTGTGCCTGCGAATGAATTCGCAGGCTGATACCCAAAACGCGCCGAGGCGCGTTAGCCTGCTTTCAGCAGGCTTTTTATATCAGCCCTGGGCTGCCAACGTCCGATGGGTGCAAAACTTTGACGCCCACCCCTAGACTCAAATCCGACTTGACAAATGACCCAAGATAGTATACTATATCAGCTATGATCTCTACAGTCACCACATCGACAGTCTCAACCGTCACAACGGCCGCCATAGCCGCCTCGGTCACCCTGGTAGGCGCGTTGGTGCTGCTCGTCCTGCTCATTCAAAAAGAGATGACCACGGCCGCCACGGAGGAGCGCACTCTTAACCTGGGCCGCGCGTTGAACATCGGAATCTTGCCCCTGTTCATCGCCTTTGCGCTGTCGATCGTCTCCAGGATCTTTCAGGTCTTGGGCAGGTGACTTCGGCAGGTATGGAAACCTGCCCTACTTCTCGCCAAGATAATCCAGGTAATACGTCAGCAGCCCGAGCGGCTGCGCTTCTTGGCTAATCCCCGCCTCGATCACCCGCCTGGCTTGGGCGGGGTCCAGCTTGTAACGCTCCCACACCAATCCCACCTGGAGATAACCTTCGGCCCGGTCAGGGAAGCGCATCATCCACTGTGAATACACCTGGAGCGCGTCGTCCCAGGGATGATCGAGGCCCTCGCCCCGCACCCGCCTCAACAGGCTGCCCGGCAGATAATAGCGGCCATAGGGGTCATCGTCGTCGAGGATCACCTGGTAAGCGAAGGCCGTGAGGGCCTGCTCGTAGTGGCCCAGGTGGCCCTGGATGCGCCCCAACATGGTGTAGGCGTGCGAGTGGGCAGGGTCCAGGCGCACGACCCGCTGCCAGTTGCTTTCGGCCTCTGCCAGCAGCGCCTCCGGCACCGCCCCGTCCGTGTATGCGCTGTACAGTCCTTTATGGGATTGGGCGGCGGCCAGGTTGGTGTAAAAAGTAAGCGGGCGGATCAAGGCGATCAGCGGCCAGGCCGCCCAGAACAAAAAGAATGAAGATTTTTTAACCGCAGAGAGCGCCAAGAACGCAAAGGGATTTACTTTTCTCTCTGCGGTCTTTGGGGTTATTTTTGGAATAGCCGGTGTCGCCGCGAGCATGCCCAACATGGCCCACATGGCGGCGCCCGGCTTGGCCCCCAGCGCCACGACGTCGAACAGGCCGTGCACGCCGTGCGAGGCGATCCCGGCCGCCAGTCCCAGCAGCAAAACGCGATAATCCCGCTCCCTTCCGGCGCGATAATTCCTCCAGCCGGCAAGGCCACAGGCAGCCAGCAGCCACAGAAAAGCGGCCAGGCCAGGCAGGCCCAGGTCGAGCGCGGTCTGCAGATAGAGATTGTGCGCGTGGGGCTCCACTCCAAGGAGATAACCGGGGTAAAAATAGGGCTGGATGATGGGGAAGGTATTCAGCCCGATACCGGTATAGGGCATATCGGCCAGCATGGCGGCGGCGCGGCTCCAGATATCCAGGCGCAGCGCCACGGCGATGCCAACGGGGTTATCCAGCGAGAGCAGGTAAGCGGCCACTCGCGGCAGTCCGGCGCCCGCCAGCCCGGCCGCCAGCATCGCCGCCGCAAGCCCGGCCGGCAGCAGCCACAGGCGGCTGCGCCAGGCCAGCAGCAGGAGCACGACCACCCCCAGCCCGGCCATAGCTTGCAGCGACTGGGACAGCAGCAAGATCAGGCCACCGGCCGCCAGCGCCACCGCCGACAAGCCCCTCAGCCACCAGCGCTGTCCAAAGAGCATGAGGGCTACAAAGGCCGGCAGCAGCAGCCCCATCGTCGCGCCCACTTCGCGGGGGTGAAACAAGTCCGTCGCGCGCGGCACCCCGCTGCCCGGAAGCCCGCGGATCAGGGTGGGCAGGTGCTCGTACAGCCAGGGCAGCTCGACGATGCGCACGGCGCGCCAATCCGTCCCAACCAGGCTGAGGCCAGCCACGCCCAGGGTGAGACAAGCCAGGAATGCCCCACCCGCCACGACCTGCCGCTCGGAGCGCAGCGAGTTCGCCAGGCCGTAGAGAATCGCCAGCCCCAGGCCCAGGCCCCACAGCTTGGCCCAACTGGTGGCCGGCTCGGCCGAGACCGCGTAGCCCACCAGCGTCATAACGGCCACGATGGCCGCCGGGGCGTTGGCCGGCGTGGCGACCGTCAGCCGCCCGTTGGCGCGCCAGCGGCCCAGCCAGGCCAGGCCGAGCATGGCCAGCGCCAGGAAGGGCAAAGGCCCCCACGGGAAGACCATCAGCGGCGCGGCGGCCGCCAGGAACCACAGCTCGCGCCGCGCGATCCAACTGGCGATTTTGTCGAGCGTAGCTACAAACATGGTTTCAGGTTTGGTAACTCGGCCTGGTACATTTTTAGTTACACAGACGCAAAGCGCACAGAGGCTTTAAAAAGGCTTGTCTTCTCTGTGCTTCTCCGTGTAGTCTCCGTGAGTCTCTGTGTAATGGCTGAATAGTTACCCAGGTTTAATGGGTCTATCCCGCAAGGAAGAACGGATAAACCAGGAACAAGGTAATGTTCGTCAGGCCGTGCGACAGCGTGACGCCCAGGATCGAGCCGGTGCGGGCGACCACCTCGCCAAAGAACAAGGCCACGCCGAACACGAACAGCATGTCCAGCGCGGAGCGATAGCCCATGTGCAGCACGGCAAAGACCAACGCCACGTACAGCATGCCCCACCAGCGGCCCAGCGAGCGGATGGAAGTGTGCTGCATCAGGCCGCGAAAGATGATCTCCTCCAGGTAGCCGGTGAACACCAGCAAGATCAGCACCGGCATCCACAACTGCTCCCAACGCAGCGATTCGACCAGGGGAGCCGGCCGCAGGATCAGGTACTCGACGTAACCCAGGCCCAGGCCGTACAGGCCAACGATGAGCTGCACCAGCATGCGCCCGCTCAGTCCAAACAGCGTGGACAGGCTCAACTCTCCGCGCAGCCTGAAAGCCGGCAGGCCCATGTCCTTCTGGCCGAGGCCGGCCGCCCAGGCGGCCATGTAGGCGGCCGCGATGAGCGGGGCGCCGACGATGCCGTACCAGTACACGAAGGGGAAGCGCGGCAGCGGCATCGACAGGCTCATCAAGCGGATCAGCGGCGCCAGCGTCAGCGTCAGCAGGAACTGGCGCTGGGGGCCGCGCGCCAGCAGCGAGGCGTGCAGCATGAGCGCCAGCAGCATCGCGCTGTGCACGTACATCCCGGCCTGCGGGAACGAAAAGGTCACCAGCGCCTCGCCCAGCGTCAGGGCGGCCAGGTAAGCGAGGGCCACCCAGCCGATGGGCAGCCTGTCCAGCCGCAGCCGGGCGGCCAGCGCCGGCCAACGGTCCACAACCCGCGATCCGAAATCCGCGATCCGCTGTGTCACTTTTCCTTCACCTTCATCCACAAGCGCAGCGAGCGATACGGCTCGCTCCCGTCGTCGCGATACAGAAAAAACTCGATCTTGACATCGTCGCCCACCTCGAGCGGGGCAAAGCTGATTTCGCGCTCGTCGCTCGCGCCCACCTCCAGCGCGACGGGGCCGGCCTGGCCGATCAGCTCAGAGCCTTCGCGCACCTCGACGCGATACGTGGCCGGGACGGCCTCGCGGTTGGCGATGCCCATCGAGACGAGCACCGGCTGGCCGGCGACCGTCTCACGCGGGTAATCCTCGGCCAGCCCCTCCGGCCCAAGAATATAAAACTCGGTCAAAAACTCGCCTTCCGTGGGCAGGGCGATGATGGCAAACGCCCCCACCGCCGCCATCAGCAGCGCCAGGCCTAGTATACCATAAATCAGGCGGCTCGTGCGGTCTTGGTTGGCCCACCAGCCCTTCACGTCCACGTGGATAGCCAGTTGGAAACGCTCTTCCTCTGCCAGGCGACGGCGGCGCAGCCAGGTCACCAGGAAACAGGCGACCATCACCAGGCCCTCGCCGGCGACGATCGGCCACAGCCGGAGGCCCCACGGCAGCCCGTCCAGGATCAAGGCCAGCGGGGGGATGATGGCTATACTGAGGCCAAACGAGAGCGCCAGCCGTTCCGGTCCGTCCAGGTCCTCCGCCGCCGGAAAAAGCGCGGCCTGGAGGGCATAGCCGGGCGCGAACAGGACGAAAGCCAGCCCCAGCAGCAGGCGCAGGAAGGGCGCGGGCGCCGGCAGGCCCTCCACGCCGGCCGCGATCAGCCCGAGCAGGAGCAGGCTGAGGATAGCGATGAGAACGAATTCATTTCGGATGGTCAAAGTGAGGTGTATTTTATCACGAAAAAGATTTATCCACTAATCTACGCGAATCCGCACGAATTTTACTCCGCACAAAGCGATTCGCGTGAATTCGCGGACAAAGAGTTAACGATAACCCAGCACGTACAAGACCAGCTTGAGGTATTCGGTCCAGGTCTCGCGCAGCCCCTCGTGGCTCCGCCACCAGGACGCCGGATCGTACCAGGATTCGTCCATAGGCCAGACCATGATCGCGACGCCGGTGTCGCGAAACACGTCTCGAAAGATCAGTTGGGTCCGGCGGGTGTGGTAAGAGCTGGTCACCAGCAGCAGCGAACGCCAGCCGCGCTCCTGGGCCAACTGCCGCACGGCCAGGGCCTCCTCGTAAGTGGTCTCGACCACGCCCGGCGCGGTCAGCACGCGCGCCTCCGGCACGCCCTGCCAGACCGCCTCGCGCTTGACCAGCTCGGCGTACGACTCGCGGATACCGGGCACGCTCAGCGGCATATCCGTCACCACGAACCATTCGGCGTAGCCCTGCTCGAACAGGCCGGCCGCCTGTAGGATGCGTTCCTTGCCGCCGCCCAGCGGCTTGAGCGCGTCGGCCTGGGCCAGGGGATCAGCCACGATCAAAAAGCCGCTCACGCCGGGCAGCCAGAGAGAGCCAGAGAGTGCACATAGAGCGCACAGGGCACCAAGAATGCCAAGGATCACGTATCTGTATTTTCGTCGTGGGTGAAGAGTAATAGTCATGTTCTACTTTGAAGATAGGCCCCCCCTCTAATCCCCCCCGCTTCGGGCGAAGCCGAAGCGCCTTCGCAGGGGGGAGGTCAAGCCCCCTCCCCCGTCGGACGGGGGAGGGCTAGGGAGGGGGCCATCACCTGCCCCAACATCCACTTTACAGCCTCGATCAGATCGCCGGCGACGCAGTCCGGCTGCCAGCCAGAGTCCTCCAACGCCGCCTGCTCTCGCCGGCCGTAACCTGTCAGCACCAAGACCGTTTGGCAGCCCACGCGCCGGCCGGCGGCTAGGTCGCTGAGCTTGTCGCCGGCGACGAACGAGCGCCCCAGGTCCAGGCCGTGCTCGCGGGCCGCCTGCACCAGCATCCCGGGCTGGGGCTTGCGGCAGGCGCAGCCGGCGTCTGGGTGATGCGGGCAGTAATAGATGGCGTCGAGGCGCGCGCCGTGGGCGGCCAACTGCCGGGCCAGCTCCTGGTGGATCGCGTCCACCACCTCCTCGGAGAACAGGCCGCGCCCGACCCCGGCCTGGTTGGTGATCAAGATAGCCGGCAGGCCCGCCTCGTTCAAGAGGCGGATCGCCTCGGCGGCGCCGGGAATGAGCCGCAGCCCGGCCGGGTCGCTCAAGTGATCGACCTCCTCATTGACCGTCCCGTCGCGATCCAGAAAAACAGCGCTCTTCATTAACAATTAAAAATTAACAATTAACAATTAACAATTAAAAATTAGCCCTCCAGGTCTGCAGTCCCTGAAAGTCGTAATTGAACTCCACGATCCGCGCACCCAGGCGCTCCAACTCTTGGGCCACGCGGTGCTTTTTGTCGAACTGGCAATAAAAGAACATGTGCCCCCCACCGCCGGCGCCTGAAATCTTGCCGCCCAGCGCGCCGTGCTTGCGGGCCGTCTCGTACAGCTCGTCGATGTGGGGATTGCTGATCTGGGCCGCCATCTTTTTCTTGTTGACCCAGGCCTCGTGGAGCAGCGCGCCCAAGTCACTCAGCCGGCCCTGGAGCAGCGCGTTCTTGAGCGCGAGGGCGATCTGCTTGATCTCGTCCATGGCCTGCACCACGTCCTCCTTGCGCTGCACGTAGCGCTCCACCTGGGTGTCGATGATGCGGGCCGAGAGGCGGGTTTGGCCGGTATAGCACAGCAAGAGATTATAGTGCAGCTCGTTGAGCGTGTCGGGGGGCACACGCAGCGGGTTGACGATGGTGGCGTCGCGGGAGAACTCGATAAAGTTAAAGCCGCCAAAGGTCGCCGCGTACTGGTCCTGCTTGCCGCCGTGGATGCCCAGGTCGATCCGCTCGATCTGGTAAGCCAGGTCGGCGATTTCATAGTTGGTGAGCGGCAGGTGCTGCCAGTGCTTGAACAGGCCGATGAGGGCCACCACCAGCGTGGACGAGGAGCCCAGGCCCGAGCCGGGCGGGGCGTCGCTGTGCAAAAAGAAATCCAGGCCCTGATCGGTGTTTTCGCGGTTGAGCCGGCGGATGACGGCCTTGACCAGGTCGAGCTGGCCATCGTAGACGAGCGGCTCGTCCAGGTTGAAGCGCGCCACTGTGTCGTAATCCAGCGACGTCACGCTGATCTGGCGGTCGTCGCGCAAGCGCAGCGTGCTGTAGGCGTAGCGGTCGATCGTCATGCTCAGGACGGCCCCTCCCCGTTCCGACAGATAGGGTTCCACCTCGGTGCCGCCGCCGGCGAAACTGACGCGCAGCGGCGCTTTACTGCGAATGATCATCCCTCACCCCCGAATTCAGGCCACAGAGATACACTGAGCAAACAGAGCTTCACAGAGAAGATTTGACTTCTTTCGAATCCTCTGTGTGTCTCTGTGTGTCCTCTGTGACACTCTGTGTAATTAATGTGCCCGCTTGGGCAACCATGTTTTGAAAACGCCGGTAACCTTCCGGCGTGCCGATGTCGACAAAAAAGCCCGCCACCGGGTAAGCGAGCAGCGCGTAACCCTGCTCCAATGCCTGTGGAAAGATTTCCTTCTCGATCGAGACGGCCTGGCCGGGCGGGATCAGATCCAGGATCTCCGGCTCCAGCACGTACACGCCGCCGTTGATCCAGCCAGAGCCGCCTGCTTCCTTTTCGCGAAAGCGGACGATGCACTTAGCCTCGTCCAGTTCCAGCGTGCCGTAGGCCGAGGCGTCGTCCACACTCACGGCTGCCAGGCTGCCCAGCAGGCGTGGGTTGGCGGCTCGCCGGCGGCGGTGATAGTTTACCATATCCTGGAAATTTAGCTCGAGGTACGAATCGCCGTTCAGCGCGAGGAAGGGGCCGTCGACGAAGCGCGCGGCGTTCTTGATCGCGCCGGCCGTGCCCAGGCGCTGTGTTTCCACGGCATAGTCGATATGAACGCCCCAGGCGCTGCCGTCGCCAAAGTAAGCCTGGATTTGGCCGGCCTTGTAGCCGACGCAGAGGACCAGCTCGCAAAAGCCGGCGGCGCGCAATTGCTCGAGCAGGTAGGCCAGGAAGGGCTTGCCTTCCACCTCGGCCAGCGGCTTGGGGCGGTCGGACACGAGCGCGCGCAGGCGCGTGCCCAGCCCGCCGGCCAGGATCAGGGCTTGCATGCCAGCACCTTTCGATAGACCTCGACCGTTTCGCGGGCGGCCTTTTCCCACGTGAACTGCCGCGCCCGCTCCAGCCCCCTGGCGCGCAGATCTTCCCGCAGGCTCACGTCGTTCAGCACGCGCCGCATCGCCTCGGCCAGGCCTTCGACGTCGTAGGGGTCGACCGTCACCGCCGCATCGCCCACCACCTCCGGCAGCGAGGCGGCGTTGGAGCACACGACCGGCGTGCCACAGGCCATGGCTTCCAGCGGCGGCAGGCCAAAACCCTCGTAGAGGGAGGGGAAAATCAGGAGCTCGGCCCCATTGTACAGCGTGGGCAAATCAGCATCCGTGAGGGGGCCGGTAAGCACAAGCCGGTCGGCGATTCCCAACTCTTGCGCGACGGGCTCGATGGGTGTCTGCTTCCAAGACCGGGGGCCAGCCAGCACAAAACAAAGTTGAGGAAACTGCGTGTTCAGCCTGGCAAAGGCGCGCAACGCCCGCTCGATATTCTTGCGCAAAGTCAGCGTGCCAACGAAAAGCACGTACCGTCCCAGCCCCCAACGCCGGCGCAACCACTGGTGCACCGTTTCATGCGGCAGCGGCCGGAAGTGAGGCGACACACCGTAAGGGATGACACGCAAGCGATCCAGGGCGACGTGTAAGTAACGCTGAATGTCGCCCCGAGACTGGTCGCTGATCGTAATCACACCGTCCCCTCGTCTGGGCAATACGTATGGCAACCAATAACGGTAAATCATGGTGTCCAGCAAAGAGCTATAGCCAGGGCAGCTCCAGGCGAACACGTCGTGAACGGTGACAACCGTCTGCGCGCGGCCCGCGCCAAAGAGAAACGGTGTCACGCCGGTGGGATCGTGAATCACGTCCAGATTCCAACGCCGCGCCAGCAGGGGGATAAACCCATTGCCCAGCGTCGCCAAGCCTGGCAACAAACGGCAGCCAGGCAAAGATACTTGCTGCACCCTCCTCGATTCGATCTCCGCGGCCAGGGGAGCAACACCACCGGCGGCCAGCAGCACGATCTCGGGCCTGTCTTGCAAAGCAGCCAACGCTCGGGCCAGTTCCAGCGTGTAGCGCCCGATGCCGCTGCCGGCCCGGGCCGGCGTATCCAGGCCATAAGCAATCAATCCTACTCGCATGATGCCCATCATTTCTGAATGATGCCTTATCTTTGGTACGGCGTTCGCGGCAAGTAATGATAATGGGCCACGCTGCCGTTATGATAGACCCGGTTTTCGCCTTGAACGTCGGGCAGAGGTGCAGATCGCCTTACGCTAAGTTGCTCCTCCGTGTCTGGGATAAGGACATCGCGCACTCCTTGATCCGCCCTCCAAAAATCATAGCGATTGCCAGATAATGCTCCAAAACTCTCGGCCGCAACGCGAGAGCTAATCCGAATCGCGTCCAGGCCAAGCCACACATATCCATACCGCACGTGATCTTCCACCCAAGCTACACCCTTGACCTCGGATGCCGTCAAGAACATCCAATAATTGCTCAGGGCGGGGTCGTTGGTTGCCTTGAGCAAGGAGGCGCCGCTGGCCCAGGCGAGCAGCAGCGCCAACACAATCGCCAGCCCCACACGCGCAGGACGCCTGGCCTGTGCGTGCCACCACGGCACAAGCGGGCGGGCGACCATGGCCATGCTGAACAGCATCAGCGCCGGGAACATGCGCACTTGTAGATTGCCGGCCGCCCCCCCTACATTGGCCACGAGCAAGCTGGCCGCAAACTGCAGGCCAAAGCCGCCGTACAACAGCCACAGCAGCAAGCGCGGCGGCTCGTCGAAAAGGTTCTCTTTGCGCCGCACGTGCCTGATGCCGGCCATTATCCACACCAAGAACGCTCCCCCCCCTACCATAAAACTGGGCAACACAAGCGCCCAATACGCCGGCATACTCACCCAACCCCAACTGACAGTCGCATAGGGGTTGAACTTGGGCTCCCACTGCCGCCGGCTCATGTTCAGAGCCATCGTCGCCACTTGTTCCGTCGTCGTATTGGCCTCAGCGATAAAACGCATGGCCGGCGGGTACAAGTAAAACGTGTGCCAGAACCAGAGGACCGCGGCCGCGATGATCACATACACCAGGCGGAGCAGCTCTCTGGACCGAGCCCTCTCGCCGCCTTTTCGTCTCACCAAGCCAAGCATTACCAATCCGGCGGCCAGGCTCACACCCACGGCGGCGATGAAAGAGGAGCCAAAAAAGGCGCTGTCGGCAATCAAGGCATACAAGGCAAGGTAAAACAGGCCCACGTAGGCGGAAAAGCGCGACAGCCGGTGCATGGCGCCGAAACTCCTGGCGAGCAAAAACACGGCCAGCACCACCATAAGCCAGGTTATTTTCTCGTGCGACCCACGAAAGATAACAAACAAGAAATCTGGCTGCATGAAAAGGAACAGCGTTGCCAATATCCCAGCGTATGCGTCGCCCGTGAGTTGGCGATACATCACAAACGCGACCAGGCTCAAGCCTGCCGCTGCGATTGGGTAGACCAGGAACTGCAAGCGGATGACATCGAGACCGGTGGCCATCATGATAAAGGTCGAAAGCGCCGCATAAGAAAAGCCCCACGAATAACTTGCCCAGTGAGATAATTGGCCTCGCTGATCGGTCACGACGATGGTTTTGGTCAAGTTAGCCGTGTCATAATCGCTCCAACGGCCCTCGTAGCGGAGCACAAAGTAAGCGGCCGCCAGCAGCGCGTACAAGACGACCACACCCGCAAGCCAAGAGTGAGTTGACTTCCTAGCCTTCACGCTGACAGCCTCCCCTGATGCGCCCCAACCTGGCCCAGGCAGCCATCAAGGCAATGCTGGCAAAGACAAGCAGCGCCGGCGCCATCGGCAGGGTATAACGCACGTCGCCATAAAAGATAATCGTGCCGGCCAGAACGCGCCCGATCAAGGCGTAAAAAACGAAAAGCTCGCGCCAGCGAGGCAGTGACAAGGCCGCACCGCCAAGCGCCAGGAGCAAAAAGGCCCAATAGACTCCCTTGACGAGCCATGCATAAGGCAGCGGGTAATCCTGTTCGTAACTGGCTACCGAAAGCGGCGACACGAGCCGGGCGAGCTTGCGCCCGGCCAGGCGAGCAAAATCGGCTGGGTGCTGCCTGATCCACTCCATACCCAGCCGGTAATACTCCTTATCCGCCTCTGGTTCTGCCAGTCCCTGCAAGTGAGGGGGAAAGCCCTCACGGTGCCCTCCAAAGGCCTGGGCATTGTTGGCCCCGTAAAAAGTATAGCCACCGTTGGTCGAAACGAGCACAAAGCTCCTGAACACGGCCCAGTTCCGCACAGTCCACGGCAAAACAACCCCACCCAGCACAAGCAGTACGATCAAGCCATAGCCTAGGCGTTCCAAGAGTGGCCTGAATGGGAAAGACAACACAATCCACAGCACCAGAAATGGCACCAGCATCAAGGTCGCCGGCTTGGCCAGGATACCCAAGCCCAGCAGCCCACCCAGGCCGGCAAAGCCAACCCACGTGCAGCGTTCTTGGAGCATAATCACAGCCAGCACGACCAGCACCAGCAATGCCATGTACATCGCTTCGGCGATCAGCCAGGCGCCAAAATAGACCTGGTAAGGATACAGGGCCATCCCCAACCCGGCAAGGCCACCCACATCCTCTCCCAAGAGCCGGCGGCTTGCCTCGAACACAGCTCCGGCGGCAACAGCGCCCCAAAAAGCTTGGGCCAGGCGCGCCGCCAGCAGATTGTAACCCAAGATCGAATACAACCCGGCCAACCAGGCCGGGTACAGCGGCGGCCAGAACGTCGTGAGAACGCCCGATGAGTACCCAAAGCCGTGGCCGGCCAGCAGGTTGCGCGCGATGAGATCGTAGGAGCCCGCGTCGCCGTGCAGGGGATCGGCTATCAAGAAAGGGTCCAGCCAAGCAGCCACGCAAGCGTAAACGCTTCGAATCGCCAAGGCGAGCAGCACGACTAGAATCAAGCGGCGATGTCTCGTCCAAATAGATACCAGTCTATCCATCGCGCCTGACCGTTTCTTCCAGAATGGAAGGCAAGCCTTCGCTAAGCGGAGACTGGCCGCATGTGACCTTCGATTGCCTCAGCACAAGCCCAAGCACACATAGAGCTGCCAGGCTCACCGCCCCCAGCCACACAAGCACCGGCCACGTCAAGCGGACGCCGTCGTAGGGAGCAGCCGGTCGAAGCATGTCCGGCAACTCGGCTGACTGGATTTCCACGTCCAGGCGAGCCACAGCGCCCTCTCCCTCAATCGCCGGCACGGTGTTCTCGGCATCCACTTCAAGCCAGACGGTCCATTTCCCAGGCTCATTGGGGAACCACTTGTACACCGCCTCTTGCTTGCCTTCCCCCAAAATGGATACCTGCCGCTTATCTAAAAGCAAGCGACGATCCCCTGCGCGAGCGACGTACATACGCACAACTACCGACTGCACATCCTGCAAGCCGTCGTTGTAAAGAGTGGCCTTGAGCGCAGCCCACGCCATCTCTCTTGGCGCAGGCGGATCGAGCGAAATTGCCCCGGGCGGCAAAGTGATGTGCGGCGGGGTAAGCGGTCGTATCTGCCAATCGCTGCCGTAGGTGACCAGGTAGGCGCCTGGCGATAAGCCAGCCACATCCAAGCCAAGTATGTCAGTCGGCACCTGGAACCCCGGCTGCAAGTCGAGCACAAAACGAAAGCCGGCCTCGGTCACTCTGAAATCCTCTACCGACGCACCTTCGATTTCTGTCTCCGGTCCTGGGAACTGCTTCATCATCCCTAAAAAATCGTCGGGGGCAAGATCAGCGCGATAGCGGTCGAGCAGATTGCCCAACACGAGCCATTCCTCGTGATTGCGAGGCGGGAGTGTCTCAAAAACACTCGGAGGGACCTGGCCGCGAAGCAGCCTGACACGCTCAGCATCGCTGTAGACGAGCACTTCCTTGAGCACACGCAGGGACTTGACCCAACCCTCAAAAGATGCTCCCTCGTAAAAGTCATATTGGGTGGTGAACGTCCATTCGTCCAGGTAACCATCGCCGTCCAGGTCCTTGCAGCGCAGCCGGCGCGTGACAGGCGACGAGCTCAGCCCCGCTACGCCGGCCACGGCGCCAAGCAGATGCAGCTTGCGGTCCACCGAGCTGAAATAAAGGCGCGGCACTTGGAAGGGTCCAAGCCGGTACTCGCCGCGAAAGCCCGGGCGAATGTCGCTCCACGGCTCGAAATCGTCCCTCGTCCCCAATACATACTGGCGCGAAAAAGACAGGTTATCATCCCAATCGTACACCCCTTCTGGCGAATGTTCCTGCTTCACGTCTACCTGGACAAAGGTTATAGCCTCCCACTGCATGTTCTCAGTCAGCGTATAGGGCAGGCGGGCATACGGAATAGAGACGAGGCCAAAATCTGGGAACTTGACCAACGTATCCACGTGATTCTTGCCGATCAACCCCAACTTGTAATCCCAAAATCCATCGTTGTCCTGGTCCCAGGTATAACGCACGGCTTGCAGCGCATCGCGCGAGTCGCGCCATTGCAGATAATAGTCACCATCCAGATACCATATCGTTCCTGGAGGATAGTAGACATGCCGGACGATAAGCTCAGGCCAACCATCACCATCCCCCGCCAAATCATAGTACGCAAATGGATTCTCAAAGCTCAAGGTGTTATCTTGATCCTTGAGCGCCCGGTCATGGGAAAAGAGTCCCCAACCCAATTCCGGCGGACGTTTCTGAAGAATAATATTCACACCCTTGTATCGATCAAAGCGAGAATCTGCCCAGTCCACCCTCAGCGCAGGCCCTACCGTTCCCGATCCCGAGTCCTGTACCGTGTGCCGGCCGGGTCCCAGGTATGGCCAAAAGGCATAAGCAGTAATTGCAGGCGTAACCGACCCTGGCACATCCACAGCCATAACTGTCTTGCCAAAAGCTTGGCTGGAGAACGAACGGATGAGGGAATAAGCCGGCATTTCTGGCGAAACGTCCGTGTGGGTTTCCATCTCCAGATCTACTTTTCCATCGTGGAATTGAACATCGAGCGCCCAGTCCAGATCCAATCCCGATGTGCCTATTGGCCCATCCACAGACACGAGAGTATTCAAGTTGACATTGCCCTCTGCGTCCCACCAGTCCCCTTCGGCTATCACCCGCGCTGTCCAAAAGCGACTCTCTTCAATTGTCACGCTGCCGTCGCGGTGAATCGTATAGTCGACACGCCCATTGTCATTTTGGTCGTCATAGAGATAAGCGATATGCCGATCACCCTCCACTGCAAAAACGACGATCAAATTTGCCCTGCTATCCGTGCCGGCGTCAAATATCCATGTGTCGTTATCGAAATCAGTCGCCCCTTGCCATTCGCTGCTGGCAACCATATCTCCTGCGCCATCGTAAACTTGCACGCGATCGTCATCTGTGGCAAAGCTGCACACAAGAGTCGCGCGATCCAGCGAGCCATCACCGTCCAGATCTTCTTGTACCACCCTTCTTACAATCTCGTCCCCCTGAACCGAGGGTGATGCCATCGTCACAAGCGGGAAACCGTGCAACAATGCACACACCAGCCACAGATATGCGCCCCGATAAAACGGTCTCATACGCTTATGCCTCAATCTGCCTTCTCTGCTATCACGAGCACCTCGTAGCCGAACAAAGCAAGAAGCCAGTTCGGCGCTACACGATCAAGCCAGTTGAAACGCAAGCGCTTGTGAATAAACCACTCCAGGCTTATGGCCGGCGCAAAGCCACTATAGGCAATAGGACGCAGACCGTGTCTCTGCACCAGGCAAGCCAGGCTCCAAAAAGTGTAACTACGCTCTGGGTAAGCATGATAACGCTTGCCGGTCCGGAGCTTGTGGTACGTCAGGGGCAAGTTGAACAGATTGGGCACAGCGATCAAGACGCGCCCACCGGGTTTACACACCCGGGCATGTTCGGCCACCATCTGCTCTGTTTGCGCCCATGTAAAGTGCTCAATCACCCCAGAAGACAACACCACATCAAAACAATCTGCACCAAAAGGCAAACAAAACCCATCGGCCTGGACGGGAGCCACACCAACATCAATCGCACTAGCAAGCCGGCGGGCATAGCCCAGAGCAACGACATCTATATCGCTGGCCACCCCCAAACAATTCAGTTCCTTTACTGACAGTGACACAAGTGAGGCAGGGCCGCACCCAATTTCCAGCAAGCTGGAACAGGGAGGAATAAATTGCTTAAAAGCCCTCCACATCATGCGCGTAAAATGTTTGTTCAACCTGTCCAAAGGGTCAAACCGATATAAAAAATTCGGCATGGTTCATTTTGAGCCAATAAGCACCTTTACAAAATAGGCAAGCAACCCCTATACTTTGCATAGGACAATATGCAAAAAGAAAGGAGTTGCTTGCAATGATATTTTACACCAGTCCAATCTTGGGTGTCAATCAGCGCTGGGCGCCGATTGACACGTTGACGACGGATGTGGCGACGTATTTGCGCTGGTATGACGTTCCCGTGCCGGGCGCAAAGGTCGAGTGTTTGGGGGTAATGGGGCGTGCCTTGATTGGTACGTTGGTCAACCAACCCGGGCGGCCGTGGGGACTGATCACAGAACTGGCAGATGCGCTGGATGTTAGTCGGCGTACCATCTATACGATTGCCGAGCGTGTACGCGAGGGTATGTTGGTGCGTCCGAATGGACGTCGACCGGCTCATGCCACCCCACCTGCACTGGTTGAGCCATCGCCCAGTCCGACCGTGACAGTAACGTCGAATCGGATCAAACGTACCGTCTTGACCAACGTTCTGCCGGGCGGCATGGCGATTCGCCCCCAGATCGAGAGCCTGAAGGTGGCGCTGAATACCCAGCGCAGCGAAGGCTGGATCAGCGAATTGATCTTGGAAGCGGGCGCACGGGCTGGGCGCAAGTTGGATGAGATCGACTTGTCGCCGCTGGGCGAAGTGGTGACGGCGCGTGACGAGTTGTACTTTGATGACCTGGCCTTTCTGCTGCACGTCGAACCGCGTCATTTCGTGATCGTGAGTGGCTACGCCGAAGCGGGTTGTGACTCTGAAACGTGGGGCGTGGCATTGCAGTTGGATCACCACACACGTGGCTTGCGGATCAAGGGGCTGGCCGAAGATGCGGCCAAGATGTACCCGGCCTCGATCCGCGAGGCGGAGTTGAGTGTTCAGGTTCAGAAGGACGTTTGGCACATCGAATCGAGCGCCGCTCAAGCCGTGACCGATCTGGAACGCATTGCGCTGAGGGCTTTGGAACACGCTGACACATTGCTGCGCCAGATGATCAAAGACGATGTCCAAGATGACAATACCCGCTTGGCCGAGTGGATCCAAGCCGACGCTGAAGCAGAACGCCTGGTTGACTTGAGCCACAACCTGCGTCGTTTGCGGGGACACCTGTGTGATGCCTTGGAAATGGTCGATTGGCGCAGCGGGGAAATCCGTGACCGCCAGATCAACGAGTGGCTGCTGAACGAGGTATTGAACGAACTGCGCAAATTGGACCATCCACGTGTACGCAGGCTGGTCACTTACCTGGAAGGCCAACAAGACGAAATGCTGACCTTTCTGGACTGGCTGGAGATCAATCTGGCACCTTGGCAACATCAATTGGCACAGCATATCCCAGATGAAACGCAACGCCAGTTCTTCCAAGCCACAGTCGCACGTGCTTGGCGGCTGAATCGCGCCGTGGCGAATGGTCACACAACGTTTCGCACCCAAGCTCAATTCGCCACTGACTTGATGGCTGAATTGATCGCCGACGACCCAGTCGCTTTCAAGTTGGCTGAAGCCTTGCTCAATATCCTGGAAAGTGTCGTGCGCACCAGTTGCGCGGCCGAAACGGTCAACAGCATCCTGCGCCCGTACTTGACTGTCAAGCGCAGCTTCCAAAGTCGGGAGACTGCTCAGGCTTGGCTCAACTTGTTCTGCCTGTGGTTCAATATGCACGTGCTCAAACGCAGCAAGCGCAGACACGCCGATCAGCCGATGAGCCCCTACCAGTATGCCGGCATCAAGGTCTACACCGACCATGGGCGTGAAACGCTTGACTGGCTGGAAGCGATTGGCTATCTGCCGGATTGCTAAGCGCGTCATCAACTGAATACGGTTCATCCTTATCGCTGTGGCGATGGACTTGGCCATGTCTATGAATCAAAAGTGTAATCTAATTTGTCAACCAGTTTCTCTGCCCCCGAAGGGGCAGAATGAACCATGCCAAAAATTCCAATCCAATGTCTGTAACTCCACAAAATTACAACCCAAGGACATCCCGGTAGATTTGATCCACTTGCTTTTCAATCTGAGACCAGGCAAAGAGAGAGTGAACTCTTTCCCGGCCAGTGCATCCGAACCTGGTCGCCAGGGTACGATCCTCCACCAGTCTCTTCAGGGCAGCGGCAAGCGCCTCTGGCTCCCCAGGCGGGACCAAGAAACCCGTCTCGCCCTGCACAACCGCTTCTGATATCCCACCTACCGCGGAGCCCACCACGGGCTTGCCGGCCGCCATGGCCTCGATGACTGAAAGTGGGAGACCCTCATCGATAACAGATGGGAGCACAAAAATATCACAAGCGCTATAAATCGCCGGCATTTGAGCAAAAGGCGCCTCTCCGGCGAAGCAAACAGGCAGCCCACGCGCTTCGTCTTCAAGCACAGTGTCATAGCTGGCCGAGCGCCCCTCATGCGCAGTGTTTTGCTGCCAGATGCGTGTCGAGCCGACAATGACAAGGCGCACATTAGAGTAGGCAGGGAAAAGCACCCTCAACGCGCGCACCAAATATAACAATCCCTTGACTGGAACGATGGCGCCGGCGTACAAGATCACAATGTCATTAGGCGAGGCATGCCAAGCAGCCCGTATCTCGCCAACGTCGAAAGTAGCCTGAAAGCGGGACGGCTCGACACCATTGTACACAACGTGAACCCGCTCTGGGGGGTAATCGAGACCGGCCACAAAGCGATCTCGCATGAAACTATTGACGCACAAAACTGCCGCCGCCTGTGCGATCAACGCTCCTGGGAGCTTGTCGAAGGGAAGCATATAATTGAGATGCAAAACTTTTTTGCGACAATTCGATAACTTGAGTTGATACGGCTGTGTATGCACTTGCATGATATCGGCCACATCAGTCAAAGACGTGAGGAGCTTGATCATACTAAAGTAACGAAAATCGTACTTCCCGAAGCGCAAACCTGGAATCCCAGAACTCGTGGTCACCCTCGTTCCATCATCCCACTGAAAAGAGCTGACAAGCCGGTCAGGTCGCCAACCATAGACATGCACTTTCTTCCCGGCACTTGCCTGGGCCCTCGCCAGGCCAATCACGGTGCTCAAAAAGCCGCTGACGGCTTCTCGAGCGGGGTCCACCGGCACTTTCCCATGCTGGGGCAACACGTGACGCACCTTTAGAGGCCTTGCAAGTTTCTCGCCCATGTCAGACCCTCACTTTTATCAACGATTCACGCGAAATACACCCAACGCGGCTGGCGCAAATAGTCAAAATCGATCAAGTGACAAGCCGGCTGGGATGCAGACCACATTGCTTGTCCTAGTCAATTCAGATACAGCAACCGTATGCCTGGGCTCACACACCGCACATACCGAATAGGAATAATATCTCAACCAGGCCGCCAACTCATCAAGATTTGCCCCCAGTAATGGATAAGCACCAGGAGCTATCTCCATCAGGAGAACTGGATAACTATGACAAGCAAATCGGTCAAGAAAGTGGGTAAACCCCCGCAGTATAGGCAACTCAAAACCCTCAGTGTCAATCTTGACGCACGATACTCGTGAGACGTCGCGTTCAGCAAGGTAATCGTCAAGCCGCCGAACCCGGACCATCATTGTATCTCGTATGGTCTCTTTTGCCATCAAGCCATCTACCATCGTATTCCACCCAATATTGGGCAGTAAAGTCACCGCGATAGGCGCGGCTCCTTCACAATCACCCAGGGCACAATTATTTACATAAATACCATAGTCAGGATTGAGACGAGCAACATCTGCTAAACGATCATAGTAAGCCAGAACAGGTTCAAAACTATGCACCTGTCCCTTTGGCCCCACTAGACTAGCTGCATAAGCTGTTATATAACCTATATTCGCCCCTGCGTCAATGAACGTATCTCCCGGTTTGAGGAGGCGGCGAAGTAGCCTGAGCATTTCAAGTTCGTACCTGTCAACATACATAACCTCAACAGCTCTGTCCAAAGAAAAATCAAACTTGAAATTGACTTTACCCCTCACCTTTTTCGTGGCAATAGCTTGCCTGGTCAGTTTATAATACCTGAGGCAAACCAGTTTAAACAGCAGCGATGGTTCATGGCGAATGTCACGCCACAGTTTCGCATCTATAGGCCACTTTGGCACGCATGCCTCCTAAAAGCTAAGTATCTTTCATCTCCTGCGTCAACCCTGCGCTTTTGCTCACTGCAGGGGTACACAACCCAATCAGAATCCCAGCCATCGAGGCCGCCGCAAAGATCACCGCATCGACCAGCAACTTTCCAGTTCCAACGACCGCATCTCGAAATTGGCGGCAGACACCTATGCCTAGTCCCGGCGCTTGGTGTTTACGCAAAAAGTACAAGCGATTTCTAACTGCCGAAAAGCGATACGTGTAATTTGTCAGGCTGCGTTGGATATTATCCACCCTTGGGACGGCGCGGTGTTCGACCACGGCCGTCGGCACAAACACCAACCGCCCGCCGGTCCTGGAAACGCGCAAGAAAAAGTCGGTCTCTTCGAGATTGGCCGAACCGGTAAAGGTAGTATCGAACCCGCCTACGGCCAGCGCCGCCTCCCGCCTGACGGCGCAGTTGCCGCCAGGTAAATGAGGCACGTCGATCGCATGACCCAATACCCTATCCCACTCAGCCCAGATAAGATCTCGGTCCAAATCGAGTGTGGCAACCGGCTCACCATGCAAACACTCTTTCCAGGGATGATAGATAATGCGCCCGCCGGCCGCAACCACTTGCGGGTCCTCGAATGCCTGGCAAAGCTCGCGCAGCCAGCCAGGCAGCACGTAACAATCATCGTCAATAAAAGCTACAATCTCGCCTCGTGCAAGAGAAATGCCAATGTTACGATTAGAAACCATGCTGTAGGGGACATTGCCCACCCGGCAATTGACCACTGACGGGTAGCAGCGCGACAGAACTGACTGCGTGGCATCCGAAGACGAAGCATCAACCACAATCACCTCAAAGGGCGGTCCAGGTTCTGCCAGCAAGCGATCAAGACATCCTGGCAAAACATCCTCCCGATCACGGGTTGGGATAATGACAGATATTTTGGGTCGAGCTTTTCTCTCCATCATCACACGCCTGCCTCTTCCACCCTGCTCTAATGTTACGACAAAAGCACAAGGTATTTAGTATACCACATCACGTGCCAAGCTCAAAAGCGTTTGAAAAGAAGGCAAGCGTGGGTCGAGCCGTTCAGCCTGGAAAGCGACTTGCAACGCAGCTCTGGGGTAAGCCTTGACATTCTGCCCCACCAGGATATACAACTTGCTGGCAGCATCGCGCACAACCCACCTGGCCTCTGTATCACTCAGCGGCTCAGACGCTAGATAGGCGTGAAGAAGCCGGTCGATAAAACGAGCAAGCTCGCAAACGGATTGCGAATCTGGAAGAGTTACCCCGCGCATCATTCGATGTAAATTCATCACGAAGCCAGCAGGAACCTCATCGCCCAAAGTTCGTGCCATTGTCGCCTGCATCACCTCGATAACAATCTCGCTCTGGGCTTGCAAATGTATGGCGGAGATGTTATCGGCGCCAAGGCGCCGAAGGAGCAAGACCTGGGGCAAGTTTGCCAATAGAGTTCGGGTGCTCATACGCGACCAAAGTTCATAATCCTGAGCATAGGCCACATCAGAGGAATAAGCGCCCACTTGATCGAGGAGCGCACGACGTAACACGACCGACGAATGTGGGAAACAATTGTCAAAGTGCAGGCTCCACTTGAGGACGCCAGATACAGTGGGAAGCGCCAATGTGTCGATCACATTTCCGCTCGCGTCTATGCGCGACAGCCATGTGCCCAACACACCAACGTGAGGATGCAAGTCTAGATAATGTACCTGTCTATCCAGCCTTTCGGGCAATGATACATCGTCAGCATCAAGACGGGCCACATACTCTCCGCGCGCCAATTGCAAGCCCTTGTTAAGTGAGTGAGTCAAGCCAATGTTTCCCTCGTTCCGAATCAAAACAACACGTCGATCGCGGAATGCATACTCGGCCAGGATGTTCCAGGTATCATCGGTGGAGCCATCATCAATGATAATGAACTCAAAATTGGCCAAGGTCTGCCCCAGGATGCTCTCCACTGCTTCCCGCAGGTAACGTTCGCCGTTGTAGACCGACATCAACACGCTGACTTTAGGCATCACCTGGCACCATCTCTGCCCAGATCTCTCCCCAGCGCACTTCTTGATAGGCAATCACCAAACCGGCCGCCATCATCTCCTCGGAAAAGGATTCCAAAGTATACTCGGTTTGGTGCGTGCCATCCAGCCGCCATTCCACACCCAGCTCGCGCTTGAGCGGCACGCGCCAGTCACGCTCAAAGAGCGGCACGCGGATGAGCAGGCGAGAGGGCCGCACAGCCGCCAGCAAGCGCCGCAGGAACTCGGGCCGGCCGGGGAGATGCTCCAACACGTTGGAAAGAATCACCGCGTCAAAGCATTCGCCAGGCAGGTTCTGCAATACATCCCCCACCACGTAGCGTACCTGAGGGTGAGGGTAACGCTGGCGAGCGATGGCAATATTTGTCTCACTCAAGTCAATGCCAATCACCTCTGCCCCGGCGCGAGTAGCAATATCGTAACTCAGCGCGCCATTGCCGCAGCCAATATCCACCACACCCTCGCCAGGACGAATACGCTCGACAAAGAAATCGTGATAGTGTGTATGGCGATGCTTGGTGTGCACACCACCGCCATAGGCCACGGCCAATCGTCCCTGCAAAACGTAAAGCCTGGCATCCAGGCGGAAAAGAAAGCGCAACGCCTCAGAAGGCAAGAGGACATCCACCCAACGGGCCACAAAACAATAAATGAGGCTTTCCACCCAAGAGCTGGCAGACGCGAGAAACTTGTTCAAAACTCGCAACACTCCTTATTGCTCAACGCTATCCTGGTCATCGGGCAAACGTTTTTCGGAGAAACGTTAGCAGTCGCCCGCATGCTGCTGCCTCTGTCCTTGCCAGCATGCGCAGCCGACCCTCCAGGCGATACCAGAACACAGGCAAACGATCCTGCCAGTGATCTGGCTGTGGCGCAGGGAGAGATGAGGGATTGTGCCAGCCCATAGAACACACAGAGTTGAATCGCCAGTCAATCTCGGCCAATGGATGATCGAGCAGCACCTGACAAGCCAGGGCGATGGTATGCACACGAAACCACGTCGCAAAGAGATGAGAGGTGTTCGCAGGTGTAGAGGTACGTGCAATACCCATATGCACAAAGGGCGCGCCTCGGCGGTAGACAAAGCCGCCATCCGGCATCTGTTGGCCTAGCACACTATCCAGCGCTCTCTGCAAGGCGCGGCGCACTGCACGCGGCCGGTAGCCAGTGCGCTTGTAGAGATTGACCAAGATATCGACCGCGTCCACATCTTCACAAGCGCCGCCGCCGCCGTGACGAGTAAAACTGCCATCAGGATGCTGCAACTGCAAAGTAGTATCAATGATCCGCTCGGCATAAGGCACCGGACGATTACATGCATAATAGACCAGTAGTTGATGATAACCGCCGTACACAGCCGCATAGGCATCGCAATAGCCATCAGTGCCCCACAATCCCGTAACCGGATCCTGCTCTGCATCCAGCCAATCGAAATAAACATCCAAGGCAGCCTGCGCTTCACCTCGTCCTTCATAATCGCGCAGGTAAAGCAAAAACTGCCCCACAAAAAGCAAGTTGTTGCCCTCCAGCCAAGCATCACGCCAGTCGCGCTGATCAAGCCAGGTACGTAAAGTCTCTAAATTCAAAAAGCGATACGCGAAATTGAGGCGATAGGCAGGCCGGTCCTCCAGCACATGCAGCGCCGGCAAGACGTGAGCGGCGAGGTGCAGCGTCACATGCTCCCAATCGTGGATGGGGCTGGTCAGCTCTTCAAGAACGAGCTCTGGACCAAGGAAACGCCCTGTCGCCGGATCTTGCCACTGCTTGATATAATCGGCCCAGGCACAGCGCTCTCTGGCGTCAAGACCATCTAGCGCACCCAAGTAATGCAACGCCATAGCAGCAAAGCAAGAAGCATAGAGGATAGCCTGTCCGTCAGGGTACATGGTGTACTCGCCGATCTGGCCTGTATTACATGCCCTCACAAAAGTCTCAATCTTTTGCACAACTTGTTTCGGATTTGTCATTCTGTGATCTATGGACGCAACAAGCTAGCAAAGATTTGACGGTGGGCTTCCACCCAAGCCTGCATCTCATAGCGCTCCACGGCTATCTGCCGGGCCATTGTACCCAAATCGAGCCGCCGTTTGTAAGCTTCAATGATGCACTCAGCCACATACGAGGGGTCTGGTGTATGAATTTGGTCCCAGTCAAAAGGCACATTCAGTGAAACACCAGCGCTACCCACCAATTCATCCATACCACCATTGCCAGTATGAACAATAGGCAAGCCACAAGCCATGGCCTCAATAACAGTGTTGGGGGTCCAATCCATGTGTTTGAGGTGAACCAACACATCACCCCGGGCATAGATCAAAGGTGCCTCTTTCTGAGTATAAGAACCCAGCCAATCAACATTCCCAAGCCCCACCTCATCCGCCACAGCTTGCATACTCCCAAGTCCACAATCAAAGATACCCTCACCTTTTTGCAATGGCCCGGCAATAATCAAGCGAGCCTGTGGGTACACATTCTGCACATAGGGCATAGCGCGAATAAGCGGTTCTAGCCGGTGCCGGATGTAGTGAATGCCTACAGCCAGAACATTAAAGCGGTCTTGAGCACGGGCTTCCGGCGGTCGAAAATAGCTTGTATCCACCGCATTATAAACAATGCTATGTGGCACAGGCACCTGTCCCAGGTAACGCTCTACGCCAGCTTGGGCATAGCGACTGCCATAGACCACATAATCAGCCATGGCATACACTTCAGCAATGGGTGCATTACGCTCGGCGTAATCGGCGCGGTACGCTGGGTGAAAGACGCTGTTGACGTGACAGACTACCTTACACCCCCGCGCCTGGGCCTGGCGACACACGTGAGCTGGGATGCGAGCCGAAACCGAATAGATGATGTTATAATCGAATGGGTCATTGGGAAAGTATCTCTGCATTCGATTCAATTTAACCGTTGGCCCACCAAGCCCACCTTGTGCTCCGTTATGCAGCACGCGGGGATAAGGATCACAAAATTTTTCCACGAGCCGATTTCCAAGCCTGGCTCCTGGAGTCAATACCTGTATCACTGCCTCAGAAACAACCTGCCTCAACATATAACCGCCACCTGACAAGGAGCTGCCCAAACATATCGTCCTCATCATCCTTCTCAAGAGCTAGACCAGTCAAACTTTTACACTTGTAGAGATGATGACAGACTCAACCCCACTTACTTTCCCGAGTTTCCCTTCTCCAATACAGCCCATAGTGTGCCAGCGTAAAGATTTTTCAAGTTCAAATCGCCCCTCAACAAAATCGTCCTGGCCAAGATTCGCGCCAGGTATTTCCAGCCGCGTGCCTCACCACCTACCCGGCAATCCATTTGCGCCACTTGCATCCCGTTTTTGGCTGCCCGGTACAGGATGAATTTCTCCGCTTCTTCGGTTGAAAAAAACCATTTGTGTCGATCCTGCGGCGACTCCAAGGGCAATCCATAAAATTTGATCGCTTGGTCCGGCCGATAATCGCCAAAACACAGCACTCCGTAAAAGTTACCCCATGGGTTAGGCAACGAGATAATCACATGGCGACGCGTGACCCGGCAAAGCTCGTCAAAAATCTCGTGGATATTGTCCAGATGTTCCAAGACATCCAGGCAAAGCACACAATCAAAGGAATTGTCCGGGAAAGGAACTTTTTCTCTCTCGAGATTCACATGACGCTCGACGTGCTCGCCCAGGCCAATGCCGCAATAGGAGCTTCCCTCATCCAGATATTGCTTGAGATGACATTCGTCAGCACCCACATCCAGAATACTTTGACCGCGCAAGATGGACTGGTATTTGAGCCAGACATAACGGGCTTTGGTTTTGCGGTCAGTATATTGATAATCAGTGTAAAAAGATGGTCTTGACACAGTTATTTCTACTTGATCAGACGAGCCGCTGCTTTACCTGAGCTCAAGTAAACGCGAGCGCAACTGCCAACACAGACGTTTAATCGGCGAAGCAAAGTGGGATTGCTCCAGTCGAGGCAGGGTTTTCCACTCTTTCTTTGTCACCAAAGGCATTTTGATCTCTTCGTTCAGCATATCAACAAAGGCTTTGACCCCTTGTTCTGTAGAGAAGCGAGACGCCACCATCTCGCGCCCCGTGCGGCCAATATGATTGCGCAAAGCTGGCTGCGAGATTAGGCGCTTGAGCGCGTCGTACCAGCCCTCTTCACTGACGGCGAATAAGGCCGTCTCGCCCTCCACCAAGTCGTGGCAGGCTTGAGGAATGGGCGAGGTCACCGAGGGGATGCCATAAAAAAGCAGCGTGTGCACCCGGTTAGAGTTGCGCATATAAATGAAAGGATCGGCCAGTTGCGCCATGTCAGAAAACACCGGGCAAATGCCGATATCGAAAGTCTGGATCTCGTCGGCAAACGACTCCAGGTCGAATTCCACAAACTCGGTCTTGACGCCATCAATGCGCGGCTGAGAACCAGCGTCGCTAGTGATGATCTTGAGGGTAAAATTGTGCTCGCAAGCCAGGCGCTTTAACGCATTGGCGCCATGCGGAAAAAAGTTATGCGCATAATGCAGTTCGTTGCCGTGGTAGCCTATCACCAGATCAGTCGTGCCCGTGTGCTGCTTGATCGGCTTGCCTTCAGGCTCGTCGTAATCGATGACCAGGTAAACACGCCGCTGGTAAGGCAGCACAAGATCGCGCCACATGAATGTCGTGCCGATGAAAAAATCCACATTGTCCACTACCTGCCTGATCGACGCAAGCGTACTCGCCGGCTCTGGCGTCCTGACATACTTCAGAGGGAATCCCAGGTAGCCGGTATTCAGAATTCCGATATGGGCTTTGGGGGAGTGATCGAGCGCCCGTTGGATCAAGTCCGGTCGCACCCAAAGAATGATAACCACATCATACTCGGAATAATCGAATGCATTGAGCGAGGTTTCAAAGCCGCGCTCGGCCAGGAGCTTGTGCATTTTGTAGAACCACTGCCGCGCCGACGGACTGCGTTGAGCGTCAACATCCGCCAAGAAAAGAACTCGCATAGCTGCTTCAACCGGCTTTATGTGCAACACAATACAAATTCCAGCCAACCCGGCGTGCTAGAAAAGAAACAAATCGACGAGGTAGCATATGCGCAAACGCTTCTCTCATAACAGGGAGAAAAATCAACAACTCTTCAGCACCCAGCTTGTTGATAAAAAATGTATGTCCCTCAAAATCAGCCAACAGCGACTCAAGCTCCCGAGGCGTATAAACTGTACCCAGAGGATTACCTTTCCCATCCGTCATATTCACAATTTGCTGGATACTCTTGCCTCGATAGTAGGGATCAAAATACTTGCGCCACCTATAGACCAAGTGATAGCGAACAGAGTTGCGATGATACATCATCACAATAATCTCGCCACCGGGCTTGAGAACACGCCGTAGCTCTTTTATAACCGGGACAGGATCAGGTACATGGTGCAGCACACCCATCGAGCAGGCAATATCAAAAAGGCCTGTTTCAAAAGGAATGGTGAGGCCATCATTCTGAACAAAGGCACCCTCAAGATTCATCGTTCTGAACCTGGCTGCGCTCAGTTCAATCGCTCTTTGCGCTATATCTACGCCATACACTTTAGCCCCATTTTTGGCATACTGCGACAACACATAGCCATTGCCACAACCATAGTCCAACACTTTCTTGCCGGCCGATCCCTCGTAACCAAAGATTGGATTCGCAAATTCGTATGGTTCGGCGAGTTCCCTTCTCTTATCAAACTCGTGAAAGTAATCATACCACGTCTTGCGCGAAGTGATAACCCGGTCGCACACCGGGTTTCTCTCCCAAAAATCTCTGACTTGTTCCAAAGTTGGTACAGAAAAACCCATACGGTCATACTCCTAGATTCCCCATACTTTTATCTTGCACCCTGGCCAGTTCTCTTCTCACTGTCAGATCTTTTTTGCCCACGGCCGGCCTGGTCGCCGGTCAAAACTCCACCTGGCAAAAGGCATGATGCTTGTGGATACACCCCTCGATGCGGGCCAAATTGTCTCCCGTCCATGCAATCGTGCTGGTCAACCCATCACGCAAAGCCACCTTGGCCTCAAAGTCCAGGTAATGCCTGGATTTTCGTGTGCTGCCCACCCGGTTGATAGAACGATCCCAGGTGCGAGTTGGAATGAACTCGATCCCGGCCGGGTTACCCGCCAGATCATTGATCGTTTGCGCCAACTCCAGGATAGACACCTCCACCCCCGAGGCCAGGTTAAAGACATCACCCTCCACACCATCCGCACACGCGCAGCAGAGCAGCCCTTCTACAATATCGTCCACGTAGATAAAGTCCCGCGAGCTGTCGCCATTGCCGTGAAGCTGGAGCGGCTGCCTCTTGAACGCCCGGTAGATAAAGGTCGGTGTCACGTTGCGCCAGATGGTGGCCGGCGTGCCGCGCCATTGCCCAGCCCCTAGCACCTCACCCGGGCCATACACATTCTGAAAACGCGCCCGAACCACCGGCAGGCCGTGCAGGCGGTGATGATACACAGAGTACATTTCCCCCACCACCTTGGAAACCTGGTACGGACTGTCAAAATCCAGTGGGATGGGGCCATCCTCCACAACCGGCTCGGCTGGGCCGGCCACTTTGGCCGCCAGCGCACAACCGGTCGAAGAGTATACCACGCGTTTCAGCCTTTGAAAACCCTTGAGACGCTCGTACAACTTGAGTGTGGTGATCAAGTTATTGTCGTGATCGGCCAATGGGTTGGCGATAGAACTCTGGTTGCCGTGGTAAGTGGCCAGGTGAAAGACAGTGTCGAACTCATCCGCCAGGCCTGCCAATATCCCATCGTCGGCGATGGATCCCACCCGCAACTCTAGACGCGCATCGTCTGGCAGATTATCTCGCTCCGAAGACATCAAGTTATCTACGACCAACACTCGCTCGCAGCCTTCACGCAGGCAACGGCGGACCAGGTTGCTGCCCACAAATCCCGCTCCGCCAACCACCAAGATAATTTTGCCTCTAACAGTTTTTTCCATTTATCCCTTCTTCCTACTCCCTACTCCCTACTCCTTACTCCCTACTTCCCTTCCACCGGCTTTAGATGCGTATACGTTTCAGTGATGCCATACTGCTGGTAATACTCAATTGCCGCACGAACACCGGCCTCCAGTTGGGTGCTAACCTGCCAGCCAAAATCCTGGTGGGTCTTGGAAGGGTCAAGCAGGATCGTAAACGCGTCGTCGGGATTGCGTTCACGCACTTGCACCTCTTGCTCAAGTGTGACACCCAAAGCCTTGACCGTCGCATCGAACAACTCCTTGATGGCATAATCCGATCCAGACGAGACGTGATACGCGCCGCGATGGCCCTGCCCATCGATCGCCTTGATCACCACTTGGATCAAATCGTCAACGTAAATAAAGTCACGGCGCGTTTTCATCACAAAGCACGGTTTGTCATTCGTCAGGCGATGGTAAAAGGTTGGGAGCGGCCCGCTCATGTTTCGCGGTCCGTAAGCGTTGGCCAGACGGAAAGAAATATAATCCAGTTCGCTCAACCGGATATAGTACTCTCCGGCCGTTTTGCTGATGGCATAGCTGCTGTCTCCAGGCCGGATGGGATGATCGAGTGTGATGGGCTGTTCCAACGGCCGCACGCCGTAACACAATGCAGTTTGGAAATAGATCAGCCGCTTGACGGCCAGGCGCTGCGCGGCCTGTACCACGTTGGCCGTGCCCAGCACGTTGGTGCGAGAATCCTCGGCCCAGTTGTGCGGGTCTTTGTAAGAAGCAGCCGCGTGCACGACAATGCCTGGTTGAAAGTCATCAAACACGCGAGTAACTAGGCTGGCATCGGCAATCGTACCTTCGACCAACGTCAAGTTATTATGGGGCAGCAGGTTATCTCGCCGCCCGGTGGCATAGTTATCAATAACCAGGACTTGGTCGCCGCGTGCCAACAATTGGTCGGTAAGATGTGAGCCAATGAAACCGGCTCCGCCAGTGACTAGAATCTTCATAACAGCTCTCCTTTTTATGAGATATAATTCCACTTATGCCATACATTCTTAATGCTCGCTATCTAAAAGGTGGGCTAGCAGGTCTCGCAGAACAACCTCTTCTCTCTCCCAGTTTATATCACGCTTTGCCCTTTGAACGTTCCGTTTGTACATCGATAATCGTTCAGCATCGTCAGCGAGTTCAAGGACAGCCTGCGCGATTGATTGAGGAGAGTGTGGGTCAATTGGAACGCCAAGCCCATAAAATTCAGCCAACTGCTTTATCTCGGGAAGCTCCTCTGGATAAAGCAAGGGAAGTTCAGCCGCTATATATTGAAAGAAACCATTCGGCAAAGCATTCAAATGATTAGATGTTACAGCATAATGCAAAACAATTGCTGCTTCGGCGCCTCTAATGAAAGGGACCACCTCGTAAGGTTTAATAGGCGGCAAAAAGTGAACCCGCCCCTCAAGAACTGTACCACAGACACTATCCAGATAAAGTGTATATCCTTTTCCTACAAATACCAAGTGAACCAATTGTGGCAGAACCACCATCGCATCAATTGCCTCTTGCACCGCTCGTCCATACTTAGGGCTGCAAACCGCAACGAGCAAGAATGCTTCAGGTGGCAAATTGAGTATCTGACGCATGTGCTGTGGGGGAACCTGGTCAAGACGTCCATCATGGCAATTGCGCACGACTATAGGCCGACGCTCAAAGGCATGTTCCAACAATCTAGCTATTCCGTCGCTAACCGTCACGACCTCGGCAGCATTTTTGACACACAGCTTTTCGATATAGCGGTATAGCCAAAGCCTTGAGCTGTCTATGTAGAAATCGTGTGCATCGTAAACAAATCGCGCTTGATATCTTTTACATAACAGATAGACGGCCGGGAATTGGTAAGGTGCATGCAAGTAATACAGCGATGCCTTGGGTGTGTGCCATAGAGTTGGGAAAAAGTAAGTATTGAGATAATTGGCCAGGAACGCCAGAGTAGCTTTCACCCCAATCAATAGCCGCCAGGGCAACTTGAGCAGCAAGGGCAATTGCTTCAGTTGGCTCAAAAGCTTTCCTTTGAACCCTTGCCGTTGGACGGCATCAGAGCCCATGAGTTGTGTAAGTTTCTCATCGTGAGAAGGCACCCCTATGCTGTAAAGCTCGAACGGCAGATTGACATCCACAAATCGGCTCTTGTACAATTCGACAACGAGTGATCTGTAGCCAAAGCGTGCTACAGACGCCGCTTGCTTGAACGTGCGACTATCTCGCTCGATGGGAATGGGTGTAATCGAAACGATGGTCCTGATACTTGCAGTGTTCATTGCATCACACGTTTACATAAGCGTAGGATCAGGCGAGCAGGAGCGAGCAGTCCAAATGCCGATCTGAAAAAGCCATACAAGGGGTGCGAGGGGATCTGCGCCCACGAACGCCAGTCACTCAGTTGGCCCCATCGCCAAGCCAGGACGACCCAAGCTGGTGATGGCTTGGGTAAAGTACCCTCTAACGATTTTCCCAGGACAAACTCGACAAACTTTTGATAGGTGTACCGCCCTGATTCTACAACGTCACGGTAAGCCCGCTCGATGATCTCTGCCCTGGCCGTATCTAGCTCAATCGTTTCCAAAACTTGATCAACGTTACTCAAGTCACGTGCGAGTTCGATATAGTGTTGGCCTGGCCTTAGAATGCCGTTGTACTCACCCTCAACCAGCACCTGGCAAGTACGCGTAGCACAGGCCTCCAGATGCCTGGGAGAAATAGCAAACAGGCGCAGCGAGCCATCCAGGCCAGGAAAGCACTGAGATTCAACCTCCTCAAAACCGGCTTGCGGGTGCTGCTGAAGGTAATCTTCAGTCCTTTTCCTGATTGAGCCATCTCTGTCCAGGATACTGGCCCCTCCTTCAACCCCAAGTGTATACTTGCATTGCAATAGAAATTTGTACCACTCGTCTCCCAAAAAAGTGTCTTCAGACCGAGTAGATATATCCGTCACCAGTCTTCCTTGGGACACTTTTTCTTGAAAGAAAGTCGCCATTTGTATTTTCAAAAATCCATGCCGACCCAACCAGTGGCGAACTCCGTAAGCTCTATATCCAATATCAACAGATCGAGTTTGTATTGATCTATCGAGATTGTTGATCTTTGCAACAGTCTTATCATCAAGATAACCGGTCAAAACGTTAAAGAACGTTACCCTTTGGGAATCCACGCTGCCATAGATCTTGGGCCACTCCGATGCCGGCGCCACCGAAAAGACATGCTGCACGCCAAACTCGTTGATAAAGTCGCCCAAAAGATCTGTGTTGAGAAATTCATCCTGGGGCAGGGCAATCTTGACTGCCTCCAATGACTTGAGTGGATGGAGCAACTCGACCATTTGGTGAAACTTGGATGGGTTCCAGGCACGCTGTGAAAGGAACGTAGTGTGAAACACAACCAGATCAAATGGCACCCTGAGCAGCCATGCTGGAAAACGCCGCAATGCCAGATTGAGATAAAAGCAGCGGTGAGGCGCATAGCGTTGGAAAGAATACAAGTGATCAGCTATGGTGACCCGCAGAGGATAAGTTATAGAGCGATAAACAATCAAAATGTTATACATACATTTTGGGCTCTTGGCGATTCCCTTTACTGCGTTCTATAACCAGTCATACCATCCATTTAAGACGCTACTGGGTCAGCACTCCGTTTTTTCACAACCAGATTAATCTCAATGGCGTTGTACAAGTTCTTTAACAGAGTATTATACAAGGGTTCATAAATCATCTTGAGCATGGCAAAACAACGTTCCAGTACGTAATATCCCCTGGGAAAGAAAGGGTAAGTATATTTCAAGCTGCTCATACTTGGAACATGCCCTGTCATCGTGGTCTCAATCACCTTACACTGAAACACCCGTTCAAAGAGCAAACACAGAGAACTCTCGTCAAAGCTACGAAGATGAACATACTTGTAGGGATAGTTGGGTGAGACATATTGGCTCAGATCTTCCCGGTACGGTACCCGCACAATTAGGACTCCATCTTCCACAAGCACAGACAGAATTTTGGCCACACACAAATTCAAATCCAACACGTGCTCCAGCACATCTGTGGCTACCACAATGCCAAACGTTTTTCCCTCATAAGGCATGTCCTCGATTAGCGCATAGCACACCTCAATCCCTTTAGACTGTGCTACTTCTAGATAACCAAGACTGATGTCCATGCCATATTTTTGTAAATTGGGACAATGAGACAATAAACGTCCCAAACCAACACCTACATCCAGGATCTTGTCGCCCGGCCTAGAATATTTTTGGATCAGGGCAACCGTCGAGTTCTCAGATTGAACCCACAAATCCTCACGGATGAACGGATTGACACCGTCTCGCTGCAAAGAATCCAAGTGATCGGTCGAGATTCGTTCATAATTCTTTGTGTACTCGCTCTGCGCGGAGAACACGGGTATGGTACCATGAAAACGTATAGGCTCTCGAGAATACACCTTATTTGCCATAGCATTAATGTTCCCCTAAAAGCATCGACCACCCACTTAATCTGCAACAGCTATTGTCTTCCATACAAGCTTGGGACGAACCACTCCACCATAACTACCGGGGTAATCTCTTTTCAACACCCCGTCATCCAGGGCTTCAAACAAGAGCACTTGGTCTGCGTTGAAATTATCTTGCCAGTGATCAGACATACCAATAATGGATATATAGTAACGACCGCTATTCAATAAATTACCGTGCAAGTAACACGTACTTCGATAACATCCTGACTGGAGAGGCTGGCCGTGGTATATGTTTTCCGAGGTGTTACTTAACGAGCCAAATACGCAACTACCATTCGCGCTCCACAATACTAACGAAAACGCTGCGCGCGCCCCCGGCCTGGTCACTGCATACTCGATTTCAACTGCCATCTCTTCGGAAATATTGATTTCGGGGGTAATGACTCCGGCAACGCTCTTCAAAGTGACAGAATTCAGTCGAAATGATTGATTGCCTGGACGATCGTTTTCGGTCCATACTTTTTGTCCTGCGGCCAAAGCTCCCTGATGCAAATAATTGCTGATGACTTGCGAGCCAGGGCTGTCCTGAACAACAGAGCCTTTATCAATCCAAATCACCCGATGACACAAAGTGCTAATCGCGGCCATATTGTGACTGACAAACAAAATAGTTCGTCCCCCCTGCGCCACATCCTCCATCTTTCCCAAGCACCTTTTCTGGAAAGCTGCATCTCCCACCGCCAACACCTCATCCACCAGCAGGATTTCTGGATCCAGGTGTGCGGCCACAGCAAAGGCCAGGCGCACGTACATGCCGCTGGAATAGCGCTTGACCGGCGTGTCTATGAACTGCTCCACCTCTGAAAAGGCCACGATTTCGTCAAACTTGCGATCAATCTCAGCATGGCGCATGCCCAAAATCGCCCCATTCATATAAATATTTTCCCGCCCGGTCAGCTCGGGATGAAAGCCGGTGCCGACCTCAAGCAAGCTGGCAATCCGACCCTTGAGCTTGACCTGGCCTGAGCTAGGAGCTGTGACCCGCGAAAGGATCTTGAGCAAGGTGCTTTTGCCTGCCCCATTACGGCCGATGATGCCCAAAATATCGCCTTGGGCGACCTGGAAACTCACATCTCGCAGCGCCCAGATGTACTCGCCCTGGCGATTGCCGTGATCCTGCTGACCTACCTTGAGCAGGGGGTCAGGCCGGCCGCGGACGCGCGCCCACCAGCGCTGCCAATCCTCTTGCAGGGTCTGGGTGCCGATCGCGCCCAGACGATAGTATTTACTGACGTTTTCGACCGAGATGACGGGAGACATACGGATATTGCGCGCTTCGCGTGCGTAAAACGTAATGGGCACGGCCGGGTGCCAAGCGCCCAAAGGAAACTCAAAAATCTTTGCTCAAACGGGCACATTATAACACAAACTAAAATCTTGTGAAATTTCATCAATCAACACTCACGTTCCAGCAGCGCCACGCAGTGCTCAGCAGCTCCCACGGCTCCGTACAGCAGTGGGCGACTAGCCGGTGGCGCAAACGAACGAACTGCCTCAACAATACGCATCGCATCCGCGCCAACCAACACATTCCACCCTGCCTGTACCGTCTCGACCCACTCGGTTTCATCTCGTAGAGTGACACACGGCACACCCAGCCAGTAGGCTTCTTTCTGAACACCACCTGAATCAGTCAAGATCAAGCGCGCTGATCGCTCGAGCCTAATCATGTCCAGATAGCCTAATGGCTCAGTCCACACAAGATTCTGCGCCACAGGCTTGAGATCAAAAGTCTCGATCATTCTACGCGTGCGAGGGTGCACAGGAAAAACGATGGTTTCATCAATCCCAGAAAAAGCCGTGAGAATATTGCCCAGGCGGATCGGGTCGTCCGTATTTTCAGCACGGTGTACCGTTGCCAGCAAGTAAGCACCCGCGGTCAAATGCAGGCGCGCCAATACGTTCGAGAGACTGGCGCGCTCAACCGCAAATGCCAGCGCATCCACCATCACATCTCCCACCACATGAACACCGCGTGTGATTCCTTCAGCCGCCAGGTTATCAACAGGTGACTGGCCAGGACACAACAACAGATCAGATATATGATCAACAAGCACACGATTAACCTCTTCTGGCATCGCGCGATTAAAACTGCGCAAGCCAGCCTCAATATGCGCCACTCTCATATGCAGCTTGACGGCTGCCAATGCTCCGGCCAGGGTCGAGTTTGTGTCGCCGTACACTAACACCCAATCAGGCTGCTCTTTTAGCAACACCTGCTCAATTCGCGCCATCATTTCACCCGTTTGCGCTCCCTGAAAACCCGACCCAACTCCCAGGTTATAATCTGGCAACGGGATAGCCAATTCGTTAAAAAACACGGCCGACATAGAGTCATCATAATGTTGGCCAGTATGCACCAACACCTCAACATGTTGTCGCCGCAATATCCGGCTAAGAGGGGCCGCTTTGACAAACTGCGGGCGTGCGCCAACAACAGTAACAATTTTCAGCTTCACCTCGCTTTGTCCCATCTACCCGCTACACATTTTCAACAGGCCATTCCGATGGCCCCGCATTATTTGGGCTCTCCGGAAGAGTGTGTTGATTTTGCGTTTTTCCAGGCTCGCGAATCTCCAATTTCAACAGGCTATTCCGATAGCCCATTCTTTGCTGCCGATAAAAGCGGCCCTGCCGGCAAGGAGCCAAGACGCCATTTCAAATCGACTAGACCGTGTCCATGAAGGTGCGCTCAACACGGTTAAAGAGGAGCACGCCCAGCAGCAAAACCGCCACCATAACCGCCAGGCTGTACAACAGATGAGCCAAATTCACCGTGCCGGCGCCCAGGAAGGCGTAGCGAAAGCTCTCCACAACCGGCGTCAGCGGGTTGGCCAGGATCAGCCAGCGGTAGCGCTGAGGGATGGCCGACAGTGGGTAGATCACCGGCGTGGCGTACATCCACAACTGGACGCCAAAGGCGACCAATTGCTGCAAATCTCGATAGCGCGTGGTCAGTGCCGAAACGAGGATGCCAAAACCCAGGCCAAAGCCGGCCATCATCAGCAGCAAAAGCGGGGTGAGCAGCAGCCATGCGTTCGGGCGGACAGCCGCGCCGGCCAGGGCAAAATAGGCCAGGAATGCCAGGAACAAGCCAAACTGGATGGCAAACGCAATCAGCCTGGAGACCAATATCGAAACCGGCACGGCCAGGCGGGGAAAGTAGACCTTACCAAAGATGCCGGCGTTCCCGATAAAGGTGTTCGAGGTGCTGACCAGGCAAGCGGAAAAATATCCCCAAATGAGCGTACCCGACATATAGAACAAAAAACCGGGCAAGCCATCCGTGGGCAGGCGGGCAAAGTTGCCAAAGATGATTGTAAATGTGATGGTCGTCATCAAGGGCTGGACGAGATGCCACAGAGGCCCCAGGATGGTCTGCTTGTAGATGGCGACAAAGTCGCGCCACACGAAAAGGCCGACCAGGTCGCGGTAGCGCCACAACTCGCCCAGCCTGAGATCGAGCCAACTGCCCTGGGGCCGGATGATCATCGTCCAATCACCGGCGTCAGCCTGTTTTGATACTGTCATGTTCACCGTCATCCTAGTAAACGAGTTTCTTTCTCATCCGCAAGTGCACAATCATACCACATCTATGAAATATGACAACGACCTTACAAATCTCCTGGCAGGCGATCGATAAACACCTGGAACCAGAGTTCCAGGCACAATAGCCCCCACAAGGCTCGGCCAAAAGCCTGTTCACTTTGCAGCAACTGCGCCACGCCCTCCAGCCTGTAGATACCTCGCTGGCGGGCTGCCTGGCCCAGCAAAATATCGCTCACGAACTCTTTTAAAGGCCCCCGTGTCCATTCCACAAACGGCACCGGAAAGCCCATCTTGTCTTTTCGATTCAACACGCTCTCGGGCAAAAAAGGCCTGGCGGCCGCCAACAAGAGCGCCTTCGACTTGCCGTCGCGGTATTTGAACAAAGGCGGCACGCGGAACATCAACTCGGCCAGGCGGTGGTCGAGCAGCGGCAGCCGGGACTCGAGCGAAACGGCCATGCTCATACGGTCTTCGACGTGGAGCAGCGATTGCAGCATGGTGCGCGCATCGTAAGCCGTCATCCGGTTAAACAAGGCCGAGCCGCCGCTAAAAACCCGGTGTAGGATATCGTTGAACTGCGTTTCGAAAGTGTTGAAAATCACTTCCTCGTCCCGCGTGCCCAGGAACTCGGCCGCGAAGTAATTTTCCAGGGCCGGGATACGCGCCACGAGTGCATAATAACGGCGCTCGACCGGCTCGAACAGTCCCCGGCTCCAAAACTGCTTGAGCATGGGCACGTATTGTTGCAGCATGGACAGGTTGGGCAACACGTGTCCTAATGTCACAATGTGCCGCTGCGGATCTTGGGTCTCAAAAATCGAACCCTTGATACTTTCCTCCAGATACATGATGAGGTAGCGAGCGTAACCGCCAAAGATCTCGTCGCCGCCCTGCCCGCCCAACACCACCTTGACGTGCTGGGCGGCCAGATCCGACACCATCAACTGCGGGAAGGCCCCCGGTCCGGCGGCCGGCTCATCCATGTGGTAGACGATCTTGCGCAAACTGGCAGCAAAATCGGCCGCCGTGGGGCAAATCACGTGATGCGGGCTGCCATTGTAAGCGGCGACTGCCTGCGCGTACTTGAGTTCGCTAAACTGCTCACCCTCGGCAAAATAGCCGGTAAAAGCCGGCAGGCCACGCCCCATGAGCTTGGCCGACAGCGAGCCCACCATGCTCGAATCTACCCCGCCGCTCAGATAGGTGCCGACCGGCACGTCACTCCGCAGGCGGATCTTGACAGCGTCCTCCAGCAAAAAGCGCAGCTCATCGACATAATACTCTTCGCCGCGCGAATGGTCCTCCTCAAAGCCCAGCGACCAATACTCAGCACTCTCAGCGATCTCGCCGGCGTCATCCAACACCAAGTAGCTGGCAGGTTCTAATTTATGGATGTCCTTGAACAGCGTCCGGTGATTCAAGCAATATTGAAACGTGAGATACTCGTGGACTGCCCCCATGTCGGGTTCCGCCCGCACCCCAGGCGCTTGTAAGATGGACTTGATCTCGGAGGCAAAGAGGAACTGCTCAGCGTCCCGATAATAGTATAAGGGTTTTTCGCCAAAACGATCACGCCCCAGCAAGATACACCGCTGAGCGAGGTCGTACAGGGCAAAAGCGAACATGCCGTTCATGTGTCGAAACATGTCCAAGCCGTAGCAAGCGTACAGATTGATCAACACTTCTGTGTCCGAATAAGTGCGCAAGCGGAATCCCTGCTGAATGAGGGTGGCTCGCAGCTCGATGTAATTATACAGTTCGCCGTTAAACGTGACCCACAGCGTGCCCTCTGCGTTGCTCATCGGCTGGTGACCGGCCTGGAGATCGATGATGGAGAGACGACGGTGACCAAAAGCCACGTTGGCCCATATCTGCGTCCCCCGGTCATCCGGGCCGCGATGGCGGAGCACGTCCGTCATCCGTTCCAGCACAGCCACGTCAACAGGCCGTTTGCGATCCTTGAGCACGATGCCACAAATACCACACATAGCGCACCTTTATCCTTCAGTAGGGAATCTCGAGCTCTCGGCAACTACCCAGATATGCCTGGAAAACATCCAACCTGCGACTCTAAAGCGTGTCATTATACACGGCGGCCGTCTCCTCAGCCGCACGATACCAGGGAAACAAGCTGCATCGCTCCGTCCCCTTTTGTACCAGTCGCTCACTCAGGGCGGAATCACCCAATATCCTCGCGATGGCATCCACGTACCCCACTACATCGTCCGGTCGAACAACCATCGCGGCGTCTCCCACCACCTCGGGCAAAGCCCCGGCATTTGAGCACACCACCGGCGTTCCGCAAGCCATGGCCTCCAACACTGGCAAACCAAAGCCTTCGACATACGAGGGAAGAACAAACACATCCGCGCCACTGTAAAACAAGGGCAAATCTGCGTCAGGCACCTCCCCCACAATCGTCACGTTTTCACCCATCCCCAAGCGAGCGACATGCCCCAAAAAAACAGCCCGGCAACTGGGATGACCCGCGCCGCCTACCTTGATCAATCGCAAAACCATTCCCTTGCTTTTAAAGCTGGCCAGCGCTTCCAACAGCGTTACCAGGTTCTTGCGGGCTGACTCGCTTCCCACGTACAATACAGTATACACACCAGGTTGGTCAGGAAGGTTATATTTTTGCTGTAAAGCCCCCCGAGCACCCCGTACACGGCGAAACACGTCCTGATCGACGCCAAGATGTACGACCTTGACACGCCCGGCGGAGATGCCCAATAAATCAATCACGGACCGGGCTGTGGCACACGAGTCAGCGATAATCCGGTCCATTTTCTTCAAGCCTTGCAGGGAAAGCCAAAAGAGGAATCGGTCTAGAGCACCACTAGATTGGTATTCCGGTTTCCACACCAGCGATCCCAAATCGTGCACAGTGGCGACCGCCGGCCGCAGGGGGCGCCACAACATCAGTGCGCAGCCCATGATACGCGTAAAGTGATAAATCCCCTGCCGCTCATCCGGCACTACCCCCAACGGCAAGTGCTCCAAGAACGTCAGGTGGTTAGTCAGCGGTAGGGATCGGAAAGAGCACAAGCGGACCGGCGCCCGGCCCTGCAGGTGTTTGTACAACTCGTCGCAGTAGCGCGAGATGCCACTATGCAAGCCTGAGGTATTCGCGATCAGATGAACAGACCCTGTCACTGTACTCCTCAGCCTAACTCTCTATACACCGCCAGCGTTTCGGCCGCCTGCCGCTCGAGCGAAAAGCGCCCAGCCTGGTGCAGCGCCGCTTGCGAGGCGGCCGCGCGCCGCTCCGGCTCGGCCAGCAAGGCCACGATTTCGCACGCCAGCGCCTGCTCGTCATCCGGATCCACCAACACCCCACCCTCTCCTACCACCTCGGGCAGCGAGGCTCGGTTGGCAGCAATCACCGGTGTGCCACAGCTAGCCGCCTCCAGGGCCGGCAGGCCAAATCCCTCGTAGAACGAGGGCAACACAAACACGTCAGCCGCATTATACAGCCAAGGCAAATCCTCGTCAGACACGTGGTCCAAGAAACGCACACTATCTCCCAGGCCCAGGCTTTCCACCAGGCGCAGCAGCCGCTCGCGCTCGGCCCCAAAGTGAGCCGCCCCCGCTTTGACCAGCACCGCGTGCGGAGCTCGCCTTCGCACGATGGCAAGTGCCTTGACCAGGCTCTCCAGATTCTTGCGCGGATCCTCAGAGCCAACGTAAAGCACGTGCTGGCGATCCTGCTCCAAGCCATACTTGTGCCGGAATGCGGCCGGAACCGCCAGCGGCTTGAAGACCTGCCTGTCCACCGCGCGGTACACGACGTGAATGCGCTCGGGCGGATAAGCCAGGGCCTTGGTTACCGTCTGCCTGGTAAATTCCGAAATGGCGATCAACGCCCCGGCCCGGCGCAGAGCGCGCAGCGCAAGCCGGTCGAACAAGCGCTCAAGCCCGTGCCGGTAGGTGTTCAATGCCGCGTCGCCGCGCACCAGGTGGGGGATGATGTCGTGCACCGTCACCACAGTGGGAGGCAGCCGTTGAAAAAGCAGTAGGGTCGCCAGGTTTTGGCTGGCCAGGTGGCACACGGACACGCCACCCAGACGCACCTTCAGCGGGTAAGAGGCAAAAAAAGTCTCCGCGTCCAGGCCAAACGCCTTGCCGGCGCGCGACAGGTAGCCTGGCAATGGGGGGACAGGATGCACCATCTCGACCGCGACACCCTCAGCGCGCAGCGAGTTGTAGAGGCTCGAGGCATAGCGCCACAGGCCCGTCATCTGCTTGTCCGGCTTGGCGACCAGGCCGATCCTCGTGTCCCTCACGGCTTTGTCCCCCATGCGAGGTACATCCAGCCCCACCTGCGCCCCCAACCTGGCTGGGCGCGGTCGAACCACTCCCACAGCGGGCGCACGCGCTGCAGCAGCCGCACGTACAAGCGCTCCGGCCAGCCTGACAAGGCCAAAGGCGGAAATGGGCGATTGACACGCACCTGCACATCGCGCAAGCCCGCACCGCGCAGCGCCTCGGCCCACGCTTCAGCCTCCAGCTCGTTCTCGTACAGAGAGTCCAGGTAAGCGGCCGGCAGGGCCGGCAGCCTGCGCCAGCGCAAGGTGAGCGCGTGCGCGGCCAGCGAGCCGAGCAAGTTTACCCACATGCCAAGCGTTCGCACCGAGAAACAGCCAGGCACGATATCGGCTATAACCATGCCGCCCGGTCGCACGACACGCAGCATTTCCCCCAAAACCTGGTCCAGCACGCCCGGCGCGAAATGCTCCAACAGCCCGTAACTCGCCACGAGATCGAAGGAAGCGTCGCCAAAAGGGAGCGTAAAAACATTCCCCCTGGCCATGCTAAAGCGCTCGATGGACTGTTGGTTCAAATGGCAAGCGGCGTTCAGGCGCGCCAGCCGGAGCGCGTTCATCGAAATGTCACACGCCACGCTCCGAAAGCCCAGGTCAGCCATGTAAACGGACATCCCGGCCGCGCCACAACCGCACTCTAACGCCAGCCCTTGCGTCAAGCCGGCCGCATGGAGCACATCCCTAACTTGCGCAGCCTTGATCTGCTCGTCTAGCTTGGCCTGCGTGCTCGGACTATCGGTCGGGCAAACCAGCCAGCGCCCTCCGCCACACGCTAATGCCTCTGCCCATTCGCGCTCAAAATCGCCCACACTGCCACACTGCCTGGTGCTTGCCTGGGCCATAGTACCTCCTCTCACCAACGCCGCCGCAGGCCTTGCACCACACACCTTCCCAGGAAGCCCGCGCCTCCGGTGACCAGCACACGCTTGTCTTGCCAAAAATCGCCCATTTCAACTCCAGGAAATAGTATCGGCCGACGTTTTCGAGCGAGATGAGGAGGGACATGGGAGTAGTACGTAATGCGTAGCGTGTGTATCCAGTCGGCGGAAGCGATCTCTCTAGCTCCCAAGCGTTCGAGACCACAGGCCACCACCTCGTTCCGCACAGAGGAGGGAATGTGCAAGCGGCCATACACCAGCCGCAGCAGGTCGAGCTGGGCTATCCTCGCCAAAGAAATCAAGGGGCCCGCATTGGCGACCACGATCATGAGTCACCCTTCACAAGCTGCTCTGCCCTGGTTACCTCAGAAACCAATTCCTCTGCTGACTCGGTAAAGTAGCAAACACCATGTCGATCCAAGAGACGAACGAACTCGACCTTGGAGATCCCCAGCAACTCGGCGCATTTGCCAGAAGAGACGTGTCCTTCCCTGAATAATCCAATGGCAATCAATTCCCACAACCTGGCTTGTAATCGAGCCTCTGGAACATCTAACGCTCCCAACAAATCGCGCGGCCATTCCAAGCTAACAGTTAGCATACTCATTTGTCACTATCTCTCTAACATTATGCTAATGCAAAAGAGCCTAGGGGAACTTGGGTCGTCCTGAAGGATTCTTTCCGGCTCAGCAAAGCCTCGATCTCTTTTAGCACGTGAACCTTGTAATAACGCTCTCCACATTGGTCGCATACGCCGGCCGGGACATCCTCCACAATGGCTACCAGTTGATCACCCCACCAACATGCTTTGGTCACCAGCCGTGCTTGTACCCTCCCGCCACAAAAAGTGCAATCGTCATATTCGAGCATCTTTATCCATGCTTTCACCCCCAGCCGGGTGGCCACAACATAGGCTAAATCATCATCCGTCACCAAGGCCTTTGCTTCTTCCATCTGACCACGTAAGAGGGCTATTCGGGCGGCAAAAAACCCTTTTGGCGCAGCCGCTCAATCCAGCGGCGAGCATACACCTCACCGCCGATTTCGAGCAGCACATCATCTATATCAGGGAGCGGATCCTGCCACAACCACTCGACGCGCAGCCAAAAGCCGGGCATGCTCAAGGCCTGGTACTGGCCGGCCTGTCCTTCGAAAGCCAGGCGATAGTGTCCTTCGTATAAGCGATAAAACTCGGCCCACTGCGCCTGTGGATCAATCAGCCAATACTCTGGCACACCGCCTCGCGCGTATTCGTAAAACTTGTCCCCCCGGTCGCGTCCCACACTCTCAGCCGACACAATCTCTATCACCAGGTCAGCCGGGCCATCCAGGTGGGTTGTCTTCAGGCGGTCCAGGTGCTCGGCAGCCACAAAGAGCACGTCCGGCTCGCGGCCATGGTCGAGCTTCATCTGAAACGGCGCTGGACGTATCACGCCTAGCCCGTGCGTCTCGACGTAGATGCTCGTGACAGCAATCAAGAAGCGCGCCAAGTCTTGATGGCGGTCCGATGCCGGTGATGTCACAACTGCCTCCCCATCGACCCACTCAGCCAGGGTGTCTTCGTCGGCCCAGGCCAAAAATTCCTCATAAGTCATTTTGCTCGTTTCGCCCTGCCCCAAAAGCACATCGAACAACTGCCGCGAGCGCAGCACCCGCTCGGCCGGCGGCGCGCCAGCCCAGGCGCGCCGCAGAGATTGAATGGAAACAGCCAGTTCACTCATCGCTCACCTCCGATCTCCATGATACCACAAGTCGAGCTTTTCAGGGCGTATGGGCTACAATTCCGAAGCGGTATATAAGACCCGGTCGAGATTGGGGCTCGTTCAGCCCGCATAACCAGTCCCCAAAGTTCAAAATTCGCGTGTGTAGGGCCTAGTATTTGCTGGCGTTTTCGACCGAGACGGCGGTGGCATAGTCGTATGGCGTACTGCGTAAAACGCAATGGATGCGACCAGGCACAGGCGGATTTCTCTACTCGGAAACGATCGCTCGCTCCAGAGCCATACGTTCGGCTGCCTGGGTTAGAAACATGCCAAACACTGCCAGCGGTAAAAGAGAAAGCCCCATCATCATTATAACACAGTCCTGACCGAGTTGAAAACCAAGGCGCTCGGCGCTCTATCCGCCGCGATACCAGCGCAGCGTGCGAGCCAGGCCACCGGCCAGGTCTACCTGCGGCCGGTAGCCCAGCACGCGCCGGGCCAGGCTGATATCGGCCAGCGAGTGAGGCACGTCGCCGGGTCGGAGCGGGGCATGCTGAATCCGTGGAGACTGGCCGCTCAACTGTGCCAGGTGATCCGCCAGCTCGAGCAGCGAGCAGCGCTGCCCACAAGCGACGTTAAAAACGCCGCCGGGGGCGTCCGGGGCGGTGCAGGCCAGCAGGTTGGCTTGCACCACATCGCCCACGTAGACGAAATCCCGGCTCTGGGTCCCATCCCCATAAATCGTCAAGGGCTGGCCGTCCAGCAGAGCCGTGATAAAGCGCGGCACGACCGCCGAATAGTGCGAAGTGGGGTCCTGGCGCGGGCCAAAGACGTTGAAATAGCGCAGGCAGACGGCCTCAAAGCCGTACAGTTGCCAGAAAACACGGCAGTACTGCTCGCCGGCCAGCTTGGAGATGGCGTAGGGTGAAAGAGGCCGCGGGCACATCCCCTCGTGCTTGGGCAGCTCGGCGTCGTCGCCATACAGCGCGCACGACGAGGCGTACACCAGGCGCTTGGCGCCAGCCTCGCGAGCGGCCTGCAGCACGTTCAGCGTGCCGACGACATTGATCTCATCGGTCGTGATGGGGTCGTGCACCGAGCGATGCACCGAGGGCAAAGCCGCCTGGTGCAGGACAAAATCGACCCCTTCTACTGCCTGGCGCACCAGGTGGTAACTGCGGACGTCGCCTTCCACCAGCTCGATGCGTCCCTCCAGCGCGGCCAGGTTCTCGCGCCGCCCGCTGGAAAAGTTGTCGAACACGCGCACCCGCTCGCCCCGCTCCACCAGGTGCGCGGCAATGTTGCTGCCGATAAAACCGGCCCCACCAGTGACCAGATAAAATGTCTTATTCAAACCCGTTAGACCCTATCCATAAACGTGCGCTCGACGCGGTTAAAGAAGAGCACGCCCAGCAGCAGCACCGCCAAAACCCCAGGCCAAAGCGATCAAGTTGTCTCTACCTCACCACTCGTCCCTTCGCACGAGCAAGTCAAGCAGCGGCATGCTCCAGGCGACCCAGTCCACGAGCACGTACAGCGGCGTGAGCACGATTTGCCTGGCGCCGATGTCGATTCCCCGGTACAGGCGCGCAAAGCGAGCATAGCGCAGCCTGGCCAGCAAGGCGTACCCCAGCAAAACGCCCCACGCCGCGAGCGCGAGCGGCCCCACAACGAGCGCCCCCAGCGGCAGCAGGAGCATGGTCAAGCCCACCACAGGCGTCCGCAGCGCCATGCCTAGCTCGTCGTAGGCTCCAAAGGTCCAGCCGTGCACCATCAAGTTGCGCACCCAACGCGACTGGCGGCGCCAGTAAGAGCGAAGCGTGTCCGGGTAGTTCGTCTCGACGGCGCTATCCCGGACGTAACGAATACGATACCCGCGCCTTATGAGCAGCTTGGCCATGTAGTAGTCTGTGCCAGTATGCACCTCGGGGTCAAAACCGCCGATCCTGTCAAGCGCTTCGCGCTTTAGGGCGCAATTACGGCCCAGGACGCCTGACACAAAGCGGGGACAGCGCGCCCCCGCAACAAGATCGGTGCACCACTGGTGAATGACAAACGGATCGCGCAACTGCCGCCGCAGAGGCCGCGAGGCGCCAGTCGCCGCCATTTCCCCTTCGAGCAACAGTGGCGCCAAGCCGCGCTCAAAGGCCTCGTCGTCCAGCAGGCAATCGGCGTCGGTCAAAAAGATAATCTCGCCAGAGGCGCGCTCCAGGCAACGCCGCAGGGATACCTGCTTGCCCTCGCCCGGCTGCTGCTCCAGCACGATCAGCTCGGGTCTTGGACTATACTGCCGCGCCATGTCATAGCTGCCATCCCCGCCGCCGGCACACAGCACCAATTCCTTGTTGGGGTAACGCAAGCGCAGAAAAGAGTCCAGGTGGGCGCGGATCAGCCCGGCCTCGTTCCAGGCCGCCACCAGCACGCTGACCCTGGGCGTGGAAGCCAGGCTCACCGGCGACGGCTTTGGCTCTGGCTCTGCTCGCAGGCGCAAAGCCAAGGCGCGGTCCTGGCGCCACTTGTACAGGTTCCACCCCGCCGCGCCCGCCAGGCCTCCCAGGAAAATCCAGCCAGCGCACCATTTCTCAATGGTGCGATCAACGCGATGCCTCAATTCGTTCAACTAGTCCTCGCCAGCCGCCAGGCCATCCATGAACTCGGCAAAGACCAGCAAGTCCGCCTGGATCCTCTCAAAGCAAGGCCGCAATTGCTTCACCAGGCGCTCAATACGCTCGGGATCAAAGTTGAACGTGTACACGTTGCGCACCACGTGCCGAAAGCGTAAATATTCGTCCAGGGCACAGACAGATTCGGCGGACAGCACTGGGGGGCGAACACGGGATATCTCGGCATTCATCTGGCGCAAAAGCTCCCGATGCCACTCTACACCGGTGGGAACGTTTTGGTCCACCTGGGATGCGACGTAACGCAAAACGCGTTCCAAGCCGGCGTAAAAATCGTGTAAATTCAACGCCGCCGAATCCAGGTAGAAATCCTGCTCTCCAGGGCGCTGCCGAGCAGCGTCGATTGCAGCCTCGACCCGGCCAACAACGCGTTCCAGGTCACCCAGCCCCTGCCGAATGCGCCCACTAACCAGGGCGTAGCGTTCCATCATAGCTCAACTCCTTCCCGCTCAATCGTATCGAGCAGTCCCTGAGAGGCGGTGTCAACGTCCACCAAATTGACTTGAATAGCCGCGTCCAAATCCAAGACAGCGCCTATGGCCCGCAGGGTATCCTGGGATTTGATCCCCCAGGCCGCAATATCTACGTCAGACCAAAGCGTAAACGCGCCCTGGTGCACCAGCGAACCAAAGACGACGATACGCGTGGCTCCAAATTCTTTCGAGAGCAAAGCCGCTGCCTGGCGAGCCAAAATCCACGCCCGATCTTCTCGTCGTGCCCGCTCCCGCCGCTCCCGTTCATAGCGCTGCCGCGCCGTCGCCCGGTAAACGGCCAACTTGTCCGGTGTCAGCTTTTGTCGCTCTAACACGCTTCTCCAATCAGATCTGCTTGACCGTATCTTTTCAAAATATAGTGCCCCGAAGGGGGCCCCAGGGCAGACACATAGGTCTGCCCCTACCCCGAATTATTGAGATGATGCCCTAACTCGCTCAAACTAAATCCCATTATACCACCAATTGGGCCCGCTTTCTACTTCCACCACAGCTCGGGCGCGCAGATCTCGGCCCAGGCATGGCCCTTGCGCCAGCGGTACAGGATGTCGCTGCCCCGGCGCAATTCCACCACCTGGCCGTCTTCGCGGTACAAGGCAGGCTTGCCCCGCAGAACACAATCAGATTGGAGATTGGAGATTGGAGATTGGAGATTGGAGCAGCCTTGACCCGCGGGCAAAAGCTCAGTCAAGCAGCGAAACGCCTTGTCGCCCCAGCCGCAGGCCGGCAGCAGGTCGCGAAACTCGGGCAGTCGGCCGGGAGGACGCTGGGAGATCTGCGAGGCAAAACCGTGCGCGGTGCGAAAGGCCCCGCTCGACACCTGGCCCCGCAGCAGCCAGTCCAGGCTCGGCTGCCAATCGAGCTCCAAGCCATAAGGCTCCAGCAGCCGCCCGACTCGCACCACGTCGCCAACGGCCGCGATCCACTGCGGATAGCGATTGACCCGCCCGCCGGGGTAGATCACCTGGGGAAAGCTGCCATCCTCATAGCGCCAGCGCCACACACAGGCCACGGCGGCCCGGGCGGCCTCCAGGTAACGCTCGGCCCGGCTCCACTCGTAGCCGGCCACCAGGCCAGGCACGCAGCGGGCGACGTAATAGGGAAAAAACTTGGCCACCCGGCGCGGGCCAAAGCTGTTTTGATAGATTGCCCCGTCCAAGGGGCCACCCCGCACCTGGTGAGCCAGGATGGCCTCCAGCGTTGGCAGGGCATAAGCCTCGGCCGGAGCCTCGTCGCCGGTGAGACGAGCCAGCGCCAGGATCGCTTCGACCAGCGTAGCGGCCTTGTTAGGCACCAGGGATGGGGCGGCGGGATCGTCGCGGAACGAGGCCGCACGCGGGTCCCACAAGCGCTCGATGTGACAGGCGTGGAGGTTACGCTGCGCCGCCGCCAGGTAGGGCTGCCAGGCCGGATCTCCCTGCTCCCGCAGAACCGCCGCCAGGCGCAGCAGCGCCAGGTCGCAGGCCGCCTCGTGCGGCGTGCCGCCGGGGTAAGGGTTCAGCTCAAAGCTCGAATTGCGAAAATTACCGCTGGGCAGTTGGCCCGCCAGCAAATCGTCCCCGGCCCGCCTGGCCTTGGCCAACCAGGCGATCTCGCCTGTCTGCTTGTACAGGTTCAGATAGCCGGCGACGATGCCTTCGTAGCGCCAATCCAGCCCAGCCCCGGTGAACTGGAGGCAGTTCTGCCACCAATGCGCCACCGGCCCGCCATAGCCGCCCGGCCCGCGCATCGTGTCCAGCCAGGCGTCCAGGCCCAGCACGGCTTGCCAGACGGCTTTTAGGTCCACTTGGCCACCACCATCCTCACCGGCGTCGCCAAGGCCGGCCAGCCGCGGCTCACGTAGGACGCCCGCATCTGAGCCAGGCAGCGGTCGGCCAGGTCAGCGCGGCCCAGGCTGTCCGCCAGTCCGGCCACCCAGGTCCAAACGGCGCTGGCCGGGCTGTGAAAGCCGTACACGGCCTCGACGGCCAGGCCGGCCTGCCGCAGCCAAGTCCGCGTCCGCCGCAGGCCGGCGGGGTGGGCGGCCGGCCGCGAGCCTGCGCAGCGCCACTCGGGCAAAAAGCGAACGGACCAACCTGAAGCGAGGACGTACAAGCGGCCGTCGCGGGCGAGCAGGCGGGCTAACTGCCGCGCAGCGTGCTCGCCGCCCTCCAGCTCCGGCTCGGCCCAGAGGATTGTATCAGAGGTGACCGGCGACTGGGAGGCGCCGGTCACCTGGATCTGCACCTGGCAACCTTCCAGGCGGGCCAGCAGTTGGCCGGCATAGAAGGCGCTGCTGGCCACGAGCAGCACCGGCCCCCCACCCCTCTGTGCCTGCAGCGCGCACAGGTCGAAAACGTGCTGGTACTCCAGGCTGGGGCGCGCTTCGTGTAGGGGCGATTCGCGAATCGCCCCTAGTTCGCGAACCACCCCTACCCATTTATCGTCAAACCGCCGGAGGCCATCATCCACCCAGCACCTCCTCGTACACCCGCTCCAGCCGTTTCACCACCTGGGGCCAAGCGTACTGCGCCTCCACCTTGGCCCGCCCCTGTCGGCCCATCGCGCGCCGCAGCTCCGGCCTGTCCGCCAGGCGCCGGATCTTGTCCGCCAGATCGGCCGCGTCGCCAGGCTCGGCCAGCAGCCCGTCCCGGCCGTCGCTCACCACGCTCCGCACGCCGGGCAGGCGGCTGGCGATGACGGGCAAGCCGGCCGCCATGGCCTCCAGCAGCACGATGCCAAAAGCCTCGCCTGCCGTACAGGAGGGCAGGATGCCCACGTCAGCCGCCGCGTAATACGAGGGAAGCTCGTCGTTGTCCACCCGGCCGGCAAAGGCCACCCTCTCCGCCAGCCCCAGCCCGGCCGCTGCGGCCGCGTAACGCGCCCGCAGCCCCCCCTCGCCCACGATCAGCGCGCGCACCGGCCTTCTCAACCTTCCTGGAAGCTGGGAGCTTCCAGGAAGGTCAGAGTCGAGCGTCGCGAGCGCGCGCAAGAGGACCTCCACCCCCTTAAAGTAGTGCGCCCGGTCCAGATTGGCCACCAGCAGCAGCACCAGTTCCTGCGGGCCAAAGCCCAAGCGCGCGCGGGCTTGCTCGCGCGGCAGATCGGGCCGGAAGCGGGCCGCGTCCACGCCGTTGGGCAGCTCGCCCACCCGGCCGGGGCAAGCCTCGAACAGCCAGCGCGCGCGGCTGGCGCGGCCATAGTCGAGCGTGGTGAACAGCACGCGCGCCGCCGAGCCGAGGCACCAGGCGCCCAGGGAGCGGTCGTGCAGGCCCGACAGCAGCCCCCACACACCCGGCAGCACGACGTCCTGGTGATAGGTGATGACCAGCGGCGAGCGCTTGCGGCGGGCCGCTAACGCCGCCAGCTCGGCGCCCAGGTAGAACGGGAAATGCAAGTGGACCAGGTCAAAGCCCTCGATCCGCAGCAGGCCGGGCAGAAGCAGGGCATTCCCCAGTCGAAAGCGGACCGGCAAGCGGCGGACGTCGATCTCGGGCGGGTAGGAATACTCGCCCGGCGGGTGGGCGGCGGTAAAGACGGTGAGCTGGTGGCCCAGGCGAGCCAGGCCCAGCGCGTTGTGATAACACACCTGGCCGGTGCCGCCGTGGTAAGGGGGAAAGGTGGCCGTCACGTGAGCGATGCGCATGAGAGTTTCAAGTTCCAGGGTATCTTCTCAAAAAAGCGGGGCGATGGAAGACTTCCGAAGTCTAAGAAGACTTCGGAAGTCTGGCCCGCAGCCCAAGCACCCCGAAATAT
>JAFGFO010000337.1 GCA_016931085.1 Thermoflexales bacterium | reverse complement strand
GTGACGTCCAGCTCGGCCTCCATGCGCACGTTCTCTGCCTTGAGACGCTCGTTGAGCGTGCTGATTTCCACGTTGGCCTTTTCCAGCCTCACTTGCATCCGCTTCAACTCGGTGATGTCGCGCGAGATGCCAAACGTGCCAACGATCTCCCCCTTCTCGTCGCGCAGCGGCATCTTGGTTGTGAGCACCCACCGCCCGTTGGCACACGGCTCCTCCAGCGCCAGGACCGGCCGGCCGCTGCGAATGATTTCTTGCTCTCGTTCGTACTTGGGCCGCGCCTGCTCCTCCGGGAAGAAATCAAAGTCCGTCTTGCCGATTTCATCAGCTACATACTGCAAGCCAAGGCCGCGGGCGTGGGCCGGGTTCGCGTGCGTGATCCGGCTGTGACGGTCCTTGAAGTAGATACTGTCCGGCACGTTCGCCATGAAGGTGTCGAGGATGTACTGCTGCCGCGCCAGGGCGGCCGAACGCTCCTGTACCCGCTGCACCAGCAGCGCGCCTTGCACGGCGCTGCTGATTTGCGTGCACAGCGCCTTGTAGGTTGCGCCCTCCCGCGGACCGACCTCGAACAGGACAAAGCCTAACTGGCTCTCTTGAAAGTAGAGCGATTCTACGACAAAGCTGAATGGCCTGTCCTGAGGCCACAACTTTTTGAGCATGAGCTCGCGCGACCGAAACCGTTGTCCACCCGTCTCTAACTCGATGTGCCCCTTTTTGTTGTAGGCCAATATCAGCCAGGACCACTCTGGCGCAGGCTGCGGATACTGATACGGCGGCGGTGCCTCGTACAGTGATAGATAACAACTCGGTATCCCCACCCCGGGCAGGTTTTGGGCCAGCGTGTCCATCAATTCTCCCACATCGAATGTCGTGATCAGCGCCGCCCCGATTTCTCGCAACACATCTGCCTGTTGCGCGGCCTGCAATTCCTCGTAGGCCTGCTGCCGCTGGGCCACCTGCCCGATCAACACCCGTGCTTGTTGCCAGAGATCTTCGGCCCGCGACAAGGTCTCACCGCCCAGATAGGGCAGTGCGTGACGACGCAGTGCTGATATGGCCCCCTGCCATGCTGCAATATCGTCATGGCCTGCCGCCCGTTGGAGTCCCTCGTCCAACTCGCGCAGGAAACCGCCTGACGGTTCTCCCGTCACCTCGGCAGCGAAATAGTCCAACAATTGCTCGCTCCGTTCGCGGGCTGCCTCGGAGGCGCCCATGGCCTGGGCCATCTCGGCCAGTATCTCTTCACGGCGCGTGGCCAGGCCAGCCTTGAACGACTTGCGACTCGCTTTCACCGGCCCGACCGCGACCTGCTCCACAGTGGGATCCATACAACCACACGATTGGCGCACCATCAGGCGCGGCGGCACGACCACCTCCTCGGGCACTGATTGGCCGTCCAGCAAGGCCAAGAGTATCTCTACAGCCTGCTGCCCCAGTTCATAGAATGACGGGTTGGCCGTCGTCAGAGGAGGGGTGACGACCTGGCTTTGCCTGAAATCGTCGAAACTCGCCACGGCGACGTCCCCCGGTATCCGGACCCCCCGCGCCTTCAAGAGTTCTATGATCTCTAAAGCGATGGTATCACACACTCCCACGATGGCATCGACCCCGGTCTTCAGAACTTGCCCTAACCAAGCGTCGAACACCTCTTCGTGTATGCGCCCGGACGGATAGATCACCTCATCGGGGAACCAGGCCTTGGCCAACCTGGCCTCCACCGGCAGGCCGCGCGCCGCCATGGTGTCCGTATAGGCCCGGTACCGCGCGCGAAAACCGATGTGGCTTTCGAACATGCCGGCAAAAGCAATCCGCCGGTAGCCGTGCGTCTCAATGAGATGGTCGACCGCCAGGCAGAAGCCTTGGTAATCGTCAATAGTCACGCGGGGGATATCTTGAATGACTTCCTGCAACAAAACCACCGGCAGTGAGGGGTGATAGCGCCGGCAAAACTCCTCTATCTCCGGCTGGGTCAGGTACCCTCCCATCACGGGTGGCCAGATGATGAGGCCATCCAGGCACTCGGTCCCAGCCAGTTCGCACAGCACATTCGCCTGCCCCCCGAACCCGCTCATGGGGCGCAGAATGCCCCCTATGAAGGTGACAAAATTGACGTCGTGTTGGCGGGCCGCGTCCACCATGCCCAGCCAGGGCCACAGGGCAAAATCACGCTGAATTTCAGAAACCAAATAACCAATGGTCGGGCGACGCCCCTTCGGCCGACCCGAGCCTGCCGGTGCTCTTTTTGGCTTAGCTTTGCTCATGAGTGTACCCCTTTATCGCAATGCACCGATTCAGTCCCAGGCATTCTCTTTACCCCAGCGGGAGAAAGCGGAAACGAATTGATGTGCAGCGGCACTTGGCCTCACATGCCTTGCTGGGAAGCTGAAAATATTGTACAGCATTTCACCTGGCGCGTCAATAGGGGGGAGGCGCCAGCACACAAAAGCTTGGCCGTAACGATACGATCGCGCTCGTATCGTTACGGCCCCTTGAGAATACACATCCCTCGCCTGTGGCAGCGAATTGTGCGGATGTATGCGTCATTTCTGAATGGCGCCCGTCATTTCTTAATGCTGCTAGCCAGCGCTGACCACAGTGAACGACAGGGGCGGCAGTTGCAAGGACAGCTTGTTGCCGTCCATCTGGCCGCCCGTGACCTGGCGGGCGACGATCGTGTCGGGATGTTCGAAGGTGTTCGCCGCCTTGACGTCCGAGCCCGCGATCTGGTACACGCCCGCGATCTGGCGTGGGGCCTCGCTCTGCCAGATGATGTCTGTGGACAGCGCGTCGGTCTGGCTGCGGTTGACGATAAAGACAGCACTGCGGCCGGTGGCCGGGTCGTGGCTGGCCGAAACGTCCAACGCCGGCATGTCGCCACACTTGCTTGTGCTGATCATCGGCACCTCGGTCGCCACGGCCAGCGACTGGCCGCGGGCGAACTTGCTCACCAGCATGAAGGGATAGAAGATGGTCTGCTTGACCAGGCCTTCAGTGGTGGTCAGGATGGGCGCGATGACGTTGACGATTTGTGCCAGGCAGGCGATCTTGAGCACATCGCATTTGCGCAGAAAAACGTTAAGCCACTGGGCTACCACGAGCGCATCCTCCAGGTTGTAGATTTCCTCAATCAGGTGCGGCGCCGCCTTCCACTGGCCGTCCATTTCCTGGTTCTTGTACCACACGTTCCACTCATCCCACGACAGATATACGTCGTGCTGGCTGCGCAGCTTGCCCTTGACGTAACGCAGCGTCCCGGCCAGCGTGTCGACATAGGCCTCGAACTGCGCCGCCTCCGCCAGGTAGCTGGCCGTATCGTTGTCGCGGTTGCCCGCGTAATAGTGCATGGAGTGATAGTCAACCAACTCCCAGCAGGTCTCCAGGGCGACGCGATCCCACTCGGGATAAGTGGGCATCTGAGCGCTGGACGAGCCGCACAGCACAAGCTTGATCGACGGATCCTGGTACTTCATCACCTTGGCGGCTTCCCTGGCCTTGCGCCCGTACTCGTCCATATCCAGGTGCCCGATCTGCCACGGGCCGTCCATCTCGTTGCCCAGGCACCAGCACTTCACGCCGTAGGGCTCGGGATGGCCGTTGGCAACACGCAGGTCGGCGTAATAGGAGCCGGGCCTGGCGTTACAGTATTCCACCAGGTTGGCTGCTTCCTCGATCGTGCCGGTGCCCAGGTTCACGGCCAGCATGGGCTGCGTGCCTAGCAGGCGGCAGAATTCCATGAACTCGTCCGTGCCGAACTGGTTGGTCTCGAGAGAATGCCACGCCATATCACGGCGGACAGGACGCTTTTCCCGGGGACCAACGCCATCGAGCCAGTTGTAACCACTCAGAAAGTTACCGCCCGGGTAGCGGATGATCCTAAAGTTAAGCTCGCGCAGGACCGCCAACACGTCGCGGCGCAGGCCGCGCTCGTCGGCGTGCGGCGACTTGGGGTCGTAGATGCCTTCGTAGATGCAGCGCCCCATATGTTCGGCAAACCCGCCAAAGATCAGGGGCGAAATCTCGTCGATGGTGCGCTTCGTATCAAGGTAAAGTTGAGCTGAGAGAGTTGACATTGTATTCACCTGTTGCAGTTTGCAATTCGCTTGCGATGAGCGGTCGGCGGCACACTAACGCCCGGCCAAACCGGCGGTCGTGATGCCAGCGATGATCCGGCGTTGGAAAATGGCATAGAAAAGCAGGACGGGCATCGTCGCGACAAACGCTCCGGCGTAGGCCAAGCCGCGCTGGATGTAGCTCCCCTGCTGCAGCACCAGCAAACCGATGGGGAGCGTGAGCCTGAACTGCCTGGTAAGGACGATGAGCGGCCAGAAAAGGTCGTTCCAGAGGCCAAGGAAGGTAAAGATGGCGAGCGCGGCAAGCGAATTGGTCACCAGGGGCAAGCAAACCTGCCAAAAGATGCGGAAGCGCCCTGCGCCGTCGACGCGCGCTGCATCCTCCAATTCAGAGGGAATCGCATAAAAGTGCTGGCGCAAAAGAAAGATGCCCGTCACCGAAGCAGCCGCCGGCCACCAGATGGCATGGTAGCTGTCGAGCAGTTTCAAGTCACGCAGGAGCAGGAAGGACGGGATCAGCGTGATGGCCGAAGGGATCATGAGGCTAAAGAGCAGCAGCGAAAAGATCTGACTCTTGCCGGGAAACTCCAGGCGGGCAAAGGCGTAGCCGCTCAGGGACGAGACAATCAGGACGACGATGGTGCCGACACCGGCCACGAGCAGGCTGTTGAGAAACCAGCGGCCTATCGGAAGCAGCGGGTC
>JAFGFO010000036.1 GCA_016931085.1 Thermoflexales bacterium | reverse complement strand
TTTGCGACTTGGCGTCCCACTTACCTCCCCGAAAGCTTTGAGCTTTCGGGGAGGTTGCCCCACCTGGACGACTTGCTACGAATGCCCGATTTCAACCACAGGCTCACCTAGACCTTCGGCGCTGGCAGATTCAAGTCAGCCCCAGGGCGACAGCCACCAGCCCCCCGGCCGGTCTGAGCACGGTCGAAGGGTGCAACGCCAGCACCTGCAGCGTGACAGCGGTTTTTTAGTGAGTCAACGAGCATTCCCTTTGGGTAACATTTATTCGTAAGGAAAGGCGTAGCTGCCTTGAAAAAGGTGGTATAATATCCCCAAGGAGGAACGTATGACAATGATCGTTATAGAAACACGAGTGCCGGAAGATGTGTACCGGCTGTTACAAGCGCGTGGGGTAGCCCGAGAATCGTTGGCAGAGCAGTCGCGGCGTTTGCTGGCCATCCAATTCTATCAAACGCGGGTGCTTTCGTTGGGCAAAGCAGCCCGGCTGGCTGGGATGGACCGATGGGAGTTCATCGAGCTGCTGGACGCGCATCAGGTGCCCGTGCTCGATTATGGCGACGAAGAACTGGAAGCTGAATTTGCGACGGTCGAGCAAATCGCCGCGGAGTTGGCACCATGATCGTGGTTTCGGATGCCACGCCGCTCATAGCGCTGGCCAAGATTGGGCAAATCAACTTGCTGCGCTCCCTGTTCGGCAAGGTTTATGTCCCGCAGGCCGTGTACGATGAAGTGGTGACGCACGCCTCTCATCGTCCAGGTGCTGACGAAGTACGACAGGCAGACTGGATCGAAGTATGTGGGCCAGGAGATCGCACTAAGGTTGACTATTTGCAAATTGACCTGGACACTGGTGAAGCCGAAGCCTTGGTGCTAGCTGAGAAGTTGAGCGCCAATTTGGTTTTGGTAGATGAAACGAAAGCACGACTGGCGGCTGACACCCTAAAACTCAAATATATTGGCACAGTGGGTCTCCTGCTCTTAGCCAAGCGCCGTGGACTTGTACCTCAGATACGCCCTCTCATCGATGAACTCAGAGCCAAAAAGTTTCGCCTCAGTGAAAAAGTGTATCAAGCTGTATTACGCCGGGCTGATGAGTAAAGGCGGGGATAGGGCTACGGACGGATTTCAACCACCACGCCCTCTTCGGCCCAGGCGTACAACAGCGCGGCGTTGTCGGTGCTGATGAGGATGCAGCCGTAGGTCACGGGTCTTCCCAGGCTGCTCGTCCACAAGAGCTGCGAGCCGCCGCGGGTGGGAAAGCCGTGAAAGCCGTTCATAAATTCCACATTCGGCGCGGGCCGGTAGATGCCCATAAAGGAGGGCATCCACAAGTTCCAGTTGGCCGCGTAGGCGTTGGGCTCGTGGGATTGGATCTGGAACACGCCCGGCGAGGTGGGACTGGGGGCAATGCCGGTGCTGGCCGGCCACTCCCACTTGAGCGCGCCGTTCTCGTAAGCCCACATCTTTTGCGTGGCGATGCTGACGACGATGCGCTTGTTCTCCACCGGCGGCAGTGGCAGCAGATCGTCGGGCGAAGGGATGGTCAGGGCCTGCCCGGCCCACAGCCCATCGCCCACGCCAGGATTGGCCGCCTGGATCCAGGCGTAGGGGATGCCATAAGCGCGGCCGATACTCGACAAGGTCTCTCCGGCTTGAACGGTGTGCTGGCGCGGGTGGTGATAGACCCTCAGGCGCGCCTCGCCCCGCCGGGCCGCGATGGCGTCCATCACAGCCGCCACGGCCTGGCCCGAGTCCAGGTAGCGCGCGGCGCCAAGCTCGGCGGCCCGGGCGGCCAGAAGGGCTTCCACTTTTTGCCCGTCCAGCCCCCAGTTGAGGGTAGGGGGATCGCCAGGCTCGAGGCTCAGGGCCAGCCAGTCGCTCCAACTGTCCAACGCCACCGGCCAGGCAAAGCGTTCGTCGGCGATCGGGTCGTAGGCCCGCAAGAGCAGGTCCCCGCTCAGCAGCCCTTCCGCTTGGGCCGCCGCGGCGCTGGCATCGACGATGAGCGGCTGCACCGGCCTCATCACCAGCACCAGCTCTCCCACCCCGGCGACCTGGGCCGTGTTTCGCTCCAGGTACGCTAGCGTCGATCCCACGTCCAACGCCTGGCCGGGGACAGGCGAACTTGTCTGCACGCGCCCCCCCACCACGCGTAGGCCGGCGTTCACGGCGGGTATGTCGAATTGCCCGGCCAGGGCTTGCAGATTGGCCGCCGCTATCGCTCGATCCAGCCTCAGCACGGGCAAGACATCCGCTTCGCCCAGCGTCTCTGACGAGCGCCAGCGTTGGTAGGCGAGCCGCGCGGTGGCTTCGGCGTCCAGGCTAATGCCCAAGGCCGCCGGGCTGACGGCATGAGTGCGGCTGTCCGCTTGCAGCGTGATCGTCCGCGCGCTCCACCGCTGCTGCAGGATCACGGCCGCTTCGGCCTGGGAGCGCCCGCCCAGCCCCACGCCCAGCGCGGACACCCCCGGCATGATCAACTGGCTTTGATAGAAAAAGAACCAGCCGGCTGCCGCTACGATGACCACGGCGGTCCATGCCTCGACCAGCAGCACCAGCCCCCATGGCCACCAGGCGGAACGCCTTGGAGCCGGCGCGCGGCGGGGAGAGCGCGCCCGGCGACCGGGGAAGGCCCAGACTTGTTGGAATGACATCGTTTTACCTCGCTACTACTTGTATAGACAATAGACGCTCGATCGGTAGTACGAGTTCCCGCCCGATATTTGATCCTGTATGGCGAGCACGCCATTCTCTATCTCTATCTGATATCTCTATCTGCCCTCCAACACATTTCTAATATTCATTCTGTACACTATAACGGGCTATCGGAATAGCCATGCTACAATCCTGACAGAGGTGTAAATATGGATCTGAACAAATTTACCGAAAAGGCTCAAGAGGCCGTCGTCGAATCGCAACGCCTGGCGCGGCAGTACAGCCACAGCCAGATCGAGCCGGAGCACGTGCTGCTGGCCCTGCTGCGGCAGGAGGGCGGGGTAGTGCCGACCGTCGTCCAGAAACTCGGCCCCGACCCCCGCCAGATCGCGCTGCGGCTGGAGGGCGAGCTGGGCCGCAAGCCGCGCGTGTCGGGTGATGTGTCGCAGGCAAGCTTGAGCCGCGAGGCGGCCGCCGCGCTCGATCAGGCCGAGGGTGAGGCGGCCGCTATGCGCGACGATTACGTCAGCACCGAGCACATCCTGCTGGGGCTGCTCCAGTCCGGCGCCAACGCCGCGCGCATGCTGCAAGCCTACGGCCTGTCCAAGGACGCCGTGCTGCGCGCGCTGGCCGCCGTGCGTGGCAGCCAGCGCGTCACGTCGCAGCAGCCCGAGTCCACCTACAACGCCCTGGAACGCTACGGGCGGGATCTCACCCAACTGGCCAGACAGAACAAGCTCGACCCCGTCATCGGGCGCGACGAGGAAATTCGGCGCGTGATCCAGATCCTGTCCCGCCGCACCAAGAACAACCCGGCCCTGGTCGGCGACCCGGGCGTGGGCAAGACGGCCATCGCCGAG
>JAFGFO010000336.1 GCA_016931085.1 Thermoflexales bacterium | reverse complement strand
TTCACCGAGCGCGACCGGGACTTGCTGGCGGCCTTTGCCAACCAGGCCGCGGCGGCCATCGCCAACGCCCAGTTGTACGAGCGGGTGCGGGCGATGAAGACGCTGATGGACAATGTGTTCGCGTCCATCACCAGCGGCGTGATCACCACCGACTTTGCCGACAAGGTCACGCTGTTCAACCATGCGGCCGAAACCATCCTGGGCGTGCTGCCCCAGGATGCCACAGGGCACCCCTACCGCGATGTGCTGCCGCTGGATGGCCGTTTCGCCCACATCATCGAAAGCGTCAAGCAGTCCAACCGGGCAATTCTCGACGAGCTGAAGCCGGATCTGCCCCAACGTGGCCAGGTTACCCTGAGCCTCAGCGCCTCGCCGCTGAGAGACGAACAGTCAGCCACGCTGGGTGTGGCAATTGTGCTGGAGGATCAGACCGAGATCAGGCGACTGGAGGCCAAGCGCGACATCCTGCGGCGCGTGGTGTCGCCTTCCGTCTTTGAGAGCCTGCCCGACGACCCGGACGAGTGGGCCTTGGGCGGCGAGCGGCGCGAGATCACGACCCTGTTTGCCGACATCCGCAATTTCACCGGTTATGCCGAAAAGCTGCCGCCCGAGCAGCTCATCACCGTCCTCAACCAATACCTGGCCATCGGCGCCGACGCGGTGCTCAAGGAAGAAGGCACGCTCGACAAGTTTGTGGGCGACATGGTCATGGCCCTTTTCAATGCCCCCCAGGACATGCCTCAGCACGCCTTGCACGCCGTGCGGGCAGCCTTGGGGATGAAGGAAACCATCACCGCGATCAACCGCGATCAGGGCGAAGAAAACAAGCTGTGGTTTGGCATCGGCATCAACTCGGGCGTGGCCGTGGTCGGGCGGATCGGCACAGACAAGCAAATGGACTATACGGCCATCGGCGACGTGGTCAACTACGGCAAGCGCTTGCAAGAGAACGCGCGCGGCGGGCAAATCCTGCTCAGCCAGGCCACCTACGAGCAGGTGAAGGACTGGGTCACCGTCCAGGCACTCGACCCGATCCAGGTCAAGCACCGCCAATCAGTGGAGCCGGTCTACGAATTGCTCAGCCTCAAGTAGAGGCGGGGTGACCCCGCCCCTACCCACCATTGGCGAAGTGACTGCAAGCGCGTTTAACCCATGATTCTACTTGGCATCTTTTACCTGATCGTCGTCCTCTGGCTGTCGCTGTACGGCTTTACCGCCCTGGGGCTGGTAATCCTCTACCTTCGCCATCGCGACGAGCAGCCGGCGTTGGGCCAGTTTGACGAGTGGCCAGCCGTCACCGTCCAGGTGCCGGCCTATAACGAGCGCTACGTCGTAGAGCGCGTCATCGACGCGGTGGCAGCCCTGGACTATCCGCGCGAGCGGCTGCAAATCCAGATCCTGGACGATTCGAGCGACGAGACGACGGCGTTGGCGCGGGCGCGCGTCCAGCATCACCAGGCGCGGGGGGTGGACATCACGCTGATCCACCGCGAGAACCGCCACGGCTACAAGGCCGGCGCGCTGAGCCACGCGATGGCATCCGCGCGCGGCGAGTTCCTGGCCATCTTTGACGCGGATTTTGTGCCCTCGCCGGACTTTCTCCGGCGGACACTGCCAGCCTTTGCCGGCCAGGCCGACGTGGGCTTTGTGCAGGCACGCTGGACCTATCTCAACATCGACCACTCGGCCCTGACCGGTACGTTAGCCCTGGCGGGAGACGCGCATTTTGCCATCGAGCAGCTCGGGTGCAACCGGAGCGGGCTGCCGGTGAACTTTAACGGCTCGGCCGGGGTATGGCGGCGAGCCTGCATCGAAAGCGCGGGCGGCTGGCAAGAAGATACCTTGACCGAGGACCTGGATCTCAGCTACCGGGCGCAATTCGCCGGCTGGCGGGCCGTCTTCTTACCCGAGGTGAGCGTGGCAAGCGAGCTGCCGGCGCAGGTGGCGGCCGTCAAGCAGCAGCAGTTTCGCTGGGCCAAGGGCGGGGCGCAGACGCTGCGGAAGCTTTTTTGGCCACTCGTGCGCTCGCGCCTGGCCTTGCCGCGCAAGATCGCCGCGCTCTTGCACCTGACGCTGTATTTCAGCCACGTGTTGATGCTGCTGTTCTTGCTCACCTGGCTGCCAGTCAGCCGCTATTTGAGTTGGCTGCACGCGCTGCCCCTGACCTTCCTCAGCCTGTCCACCCTGGGGCTGCCGCTGCTGATCGCCCTGTCGCAAGTGGAGCTGCACCGCGACTGGAGGCGGCGGCTGCGCCACCTGCCGCTCCTGCTGTGCCTGGGCTGCGGGCTGGCCCTCAGCAACACCTGGGCCGTGATACAGGGCTTGGTAGGCGAGAGAGGGGAATTTGCCCGCACGCCCAAGCTGCGACCCACAAGCCGGCCCAGGCCCGAAGCCGCCACATACCGGGTCAAAACAAACGCCAGCGTGCTGGGCGAAATCGGGCTGGCCGTGTTTTGCCTGTTTCTCGTCTACCGCGCCCAGGCCTATACGAGCTATGGCACGATCCCCTTCTTTATGCTGTACGTGTTGGGCTTTATGTACGTGGCGGCCGGCAGCCTGCCGTGGATCGTGCAGGGCGTCCTGCTGCGCCCCTCAGCGGACACGCTGATCGAGTGAGCGCAAGCGCACACGAAAGTTTTTCACCGCAAAGGCGCGTCCGATCCTCGCCATAGGCAAGGATCGGCGGACGCTGAACAAACTTTTTAAACTTGGCGTGCTTGGCGTCTTGGTAAAAAATCGAAATGTTAGCCGTTGGTGGGCGGCCCGGCCGGTGGTGGAGGTGGGCTCACTTTGGACTGGGCATCGACGACCGGTCCCTTGGACTTGGCGCCAGGCGCATCTAACAAGGGAAAGTCCTTTTCGCCAGCCATGATGCTCTGGCCGCGGAAATAGCCGCCCTCGTCGATCAGCAGCGAGGCGACGGCAATATCGCCCCACACCTTGCCGGTATTCAAGATCTCCAGCCGGCCCTCCGCGCTGACCGTGCCCTTGATCGCGCCCGAGACTGACACATTCTGAGCCTTGATATCACCGATGACCTTGCCGCTTTCGCCGATGATGAGGTTACCGGACAGCTCGATCTTGCCCTCGTACCAACCATCGATCTTCATGCTGCCATCGCTTTGCACGTCACCTTTAAAGTTGGCGTTCGGGCCGATGATCGTCTCGATCTTGGAAGCTCCCGCCACGGCCGGCATCGCCTGTTGTGCTGTTGGGGGTTGTTCTTTTTTAAAGAATGACATTGGCATTTTCTCCTGCTTATATAGTATTACCCGCGAAAAACTATCACGATCGCGAAGATTTTCGCTTGCGCAGAGAGCGCAGAGTTTTTAAATTCTTCTCGGCGGTGAAAGCGTTTTGGTTGCGGCGCGAAGCGGGCCGCGCTATGATTAGGGCAATGATACTCTACCATGCCCCAAATGTCAACCGGCTAGCTCGAGCGGCTGGCAACGCGGGCAGATAAAACTGCTCGTGCTGCCGGTCTTGACCTTCTCAATCGGCGTGCCGCACGCCGGGCAAGGCTGGCCTTCTTTGTACCCCACCAGGACGTCGTCCAGCGTGAAATGACCCTTTTGCCCGTACAAATCCAGCTCGTAGAACGACCCACCCTTGTCGACAGCCAGTTGAAGGCCGTCGTGAATGGCCCCCGCCAGCCGTTCGATCTCGGCCTCAGCCAGCGTATCGATCGTCCGCAGCGGGTGCAAGCCGGCCCGGAACAGGATGTCGTGCACGTAAAAGTTGCCGATGCCCGCCAGCTTGGATTGGTCCAGCAAAAAGGCCTTGATGGCCCCGCGCCGGCGCCCCAGCATCGCCTTCAGATCGCCGGCGCTCACGTCCAGGGCGTTCGGACCGAGCCTGGCGATCATCTTGTGGCTCGCGAGTTTGCCCGGCGGGGTGTAATGTGCGTAGCCAAACCACCAAAAATTAACCGTTAACGCGGCGCCGTCAGCCAGGTCGAAAATGATGCGGCGCTTTTCCGGCAGGCTGTCACGGGTGCGCAGCAGGATCTCGCCGCCCATGCCTAAGCTGAGCAGCAGCCAGCCGCGCGAGGTCTCGCTCACGAGCCACTTGCCGCGTTGGGTCACGTCGAGCCACCGCGCGCCGCTCAGCGCCTCGACAAAGGCAAAGCTGGGCAGGTTGAGACACTTGGGCTGCAGCACCTCGATGCTGGCCAATGTCTTACCCACCAATTCCTGCTTCATCTGGCGGGCCAGGACGGTGATTTCGGGTAATTCGGGCAACCAGTACCCCCTTATCCTATCTTGACAGCGGCAACCTTGCCGCCGCCGATATGCCGGCGTTAGGCAGCGATTGACGAACGGCCGCCATATCAGCTTCATGGAGCCAGCCAGCCGGCGCATTGACAAGTTCCTCAATGGCAGCGCGCCTACTCTCTGTTGATGGCATGGCGGCCACGGCGGCGGCGCATTTGTCGAGATAAACCTGCGCCGTTGTCAATCTATGCCCGTGAACCTTGCCATAATGTGAGTTAAAGAAGTCTATAGCAAGGCCTTGTCCTGCAAGAAGTGCTCTATGGATGGTCACAGCTTGATTTACTCATTTTCATCCGGCTCATTCTCGCCAGGATGTACTGGCACCAACATGCGGGTATCAAGGATGGGGAGTGGAGGAACATGGAGGCGCATTGAATTTGTAAGGTCGTGAACTGTTTGTCGCAAGTACGGCCAAAGCAACAGTATAGCGTCAGTTGATCTAAATTTTTCTGTCATCTCGGGCTTGATAGTGCTTGCATCAACGATAGCCCTGAAGGACCCTTCAATTGTTATAGATATAGTGCATTCATTCCGATTATTGCGGACCAAGGTTGTCTCAAAACGAAGCTGCAGGCGGAATTTGTCAGCATCAAGTGGTTCGTCCCTATCAGCCAGGCGCACTACTAGAGGCAGCTCGGCCCGCTCTCCGTCCAGTTCATCCTCTTGATCGCATCGCTTGGCTTGGATCTCGTAGAGCCTTACATCCACCAACTGGAATGGAAACAAGCTCGCAGGCATTTGCTCTTTGTGGAGATTGTCCTCTTGTGTACTCATGCGTTGACTATTCTCCTGTAGCTGAGATCGAGATCGCCCCAGTGGATGTTGCTGGTATCTGGCGATGGGAAAGTTGCCATATCAGCGAGAGGCATCCAGGGAATCGTTGTCATTTGTGATAGATCGCGATAGCGTCTGGAAGCATCTCTCTTGCGCTCGGCCGTCCATTTCCCCATGCCCTCAGCTAACAAGGCGAGTACAAGTTGATTGAGACTGGTGTTTTCCCTCTCCGCGCGTTTCGCTAACTGCCTGTGTAGAGACCGCGGCATGCGCACCACGAATTTACCGCTGTACTCCTCATCAACGTACGGTTCAGGTATTGGGATGTTCTCCTCTAGTGCTACCTCAATCCAACTACGCATTGCGCTTTTTACGGCTTCCCCAAGCTCTTCGAATGTATCAGCTTGGGTCATGCAGCCTTGCAATTCTGCCACGCTTGCAAACCATCCTGGTTCCTCGCCAGAATCATCGTACACGACCTCAATGTGATACGGTAGATTCAGGTACCAGTCCACTTCTTGGTGTCCCATAGCGCCTCCTATTTGTCCCCAGTTAATCCTCGATCTCGTCTACGATCTTAAAGTTCTTGACATATACGGGTAAAACATACGGCTTGCGGCTAGGTATGGTAATCGGCAAACTCCCTTTGCGGTGAAACGTGACATCCCGATCTCCTTTTTTGTGTATCTCGAACCCCAGTTGGAGCAGGATCTTTTCCAGATCTTCAAAGCGAACATTCTTGGGGTTTTGGCGGATTTTCATCGAGTTTTTCTTTTTTGCTCACGCGCCTTTGCCCTAGTACTATATATAGTATCAAATTATTATGATATTGTCAAGACAAACATATGTTCCACCACGGCTGTTGCAAAGTCGGCCAGAGATTCCCGAAGTCAAGACTTTGGAAGTCTGAGTCTCTCATACGCCAAGGAGCGTTAGGACAGAAAATGGCCGGCTTGTCAATGGACTTTGCAACGACTCTAGCACGCGTCGCTGCCATACGGTTAGTTAAAGAAGCTTATACTGCCCCCTCCACAATCCTGATCTCCTCGTCCGTCAGCCCATACAGCTCGTACACCAGGGCATCGATCTGCTTGTCAGTGGCCTCGATCTGGCGCTGGAGCTGGGTCTTGTCGTGCGGCGACTGGGCAGCAGCCAGGCGCTTGTGCAGGTCGAGCATGCGCTCGACGAGCTGCACCATCTGGTCGTGGCGGGCGACGTCGGCGGGAGAGGAAAAGTCAATAGGATGGATTGGCAATCGCTCAATATACTGACGGTTATAGGCGTTTGGAGTTTAGACTAAATGCCCATTTTGCGGGTTTTTGGCCAAATTTGCCACCACATATGGTGGTTGCGATTAGCGATACTCCCG
>JAFGFO010000335.1 GCA_016931085.1 Thermoflexales bacterium | reverse complement strand
TTTCACCGCCAAGACGCATCCAATCCCCTGCGGGGATTGGCGAGCGCAAAGATTTTTAATATTGGCATGAATAATCTTGATGAAAACGTATCTACTCAGCCTGGCACATTTTTAGTTACACAGAGCCTCACAGAGGGCACACAGAGATGCACAGAGGCTTTAAAAAGGCCTAATCTTCTCTGTGAGACTCTATTTGCTCCGTGTATCTCTGTGACCTGAGTAGTTACATGAAAACAAGCAATTCCTTGAAGAATCTTTAGCCATACCTTAATCTTCTTAGCGTCCTTCGCGGTAAGATTATAGTTATTTCAGTAGAGTCTTTGCATTATTCTGCAATCATGAACCGGTTCATGCTGTCTCCCACCGCGATGGGCTACTTGCCCATCCTGGTCTTGCACCTGGTCATCTTGGGCTATCTCCTCATCCGGAAAAACAAATCCCTCACCGCATGGCTCTTTGCTGGCTGGATGGCCAGCTGGATGCTGCTGGTGCTGTCCAAATTTGCCGCCAGCGCCATTTACACTCCCTTGGGAGGTTACATCGATTGGATAGGCGGCCTCGTCTCTGCGTGGTTAGGGCTGACTTGTGCGCTTCAATTTGCCTACTATTTCCCCAATCCAGGCTGGGCAGTCCGCGAAGCCCGAGCCGTATTGGTCATCATGGGCGGGATAGGCGCGGGCTTACTGCTTATGATACTATGCGAAGCGACTTTTACCCCCAAGCTACCAAGCTACAATTTTGCCCAGTTTTGGTATGGCCTGACTACTTCAGGAAATCTATGGCTTAGCTCCTTTGGCTTATTCGACATCTTGCATCCCTTGGGACAAGTCTGGGTAGTCATCATATGGGTACGTAAAACCATCTACTTGTCGGCCGATGCCAGCCGAGAAGCCAGCGAGACCAGGCTCTCTTTCGAGACATCGGGGTGGCGCCGGGCACTTCAGGCCTTGTGGCAACCTCAGGGGAGAGAAGCCCAGGCAACGCGAACTTTGGCTGTGGTATCTACTCTTGTGCCCATTATCGTACTGCTCCACAACGTCGAAGTCCAAGGCGCACTGCCAGCGGGCAGTTTTGCCACGACTTACATGCTGGCTCTCTTCATCCTCGTCCTGACCTACCTGAATCACGGCGCGATTCCCACCAGTCTCATCGTCAAGCTAGCAGGCATCGCATTGCTCACTGTTCTGGTGATCTTGGAATTGGCTGGTCGCATTATGCTAAACGAGAGCTTGAACGATTACGAGCAAGCCCGGCAAGACGACTTGGTCTATCTTCGCAGCCTGGTGGCCAACTACGACGTGGGCAGCGTTCCTCCGGCAGTTCAGTACATCGCCGCACGCCCCGCCGATGGCGGGCTGTTTTCCGCACAGTACCGGATGCTCTTTTCGCGCCTGGATGGCCAAGGATACAGCTTGAACGCTCAAGACTTGGCAGATCAAGACGCCCTGATGAAGAGCAGTCTTGAACAGGGGCACTTTGAAGTACTGTTGGAAAATCCCTGGCTTGGGCCAATTGGCCAGGATCAGCGGCGGCTGTCCAAGCGGGTGGAGAACAAGTTCATATCTCCGGAAGGAGCGCCTGCTTATCGAGGGGTGTTTGATAATCCAGAAGGACACTACATCCGCTACACGTTCGCCTCGGAAGATAGGCAGACGCTTTACGAGGTAGGTTACAGCTACCTGGCCTATCGCCAGGCGCTTCACCAAAAAGCCTTGCCTGTGGTCTACCTGCTTGCCGGCACGACACTCGCGATGCTGCTGATCTTTCCTCGTTTTTTCAAGGTCAACCTGGTTCTGCCTGTCTATAATCTGATGGGCGGGATGGCACAGGTCGACGCTGGCAACTTGGGCGTGGTCGTGCCAGTTCTAGAGGAAGACGAGATCGGTTTCCTGACCCAGGCCTTTAACAAGACGGTGCGCTCGCTGCAAGACTCGAAAGCCAGCTTGCAGTTGGAAATTGCCAGGCGGCAAATAGCCGAAGAGCAACTGCAGGCCCTGAACCTCACGCTGGAACAACAGGTGATCGACCGGACACGCGATTTGTCGGCTTTGTACGCCGTGTCAGCGATCGCCAACCAGGCCACTGGATCAGGAGCGATATTGAACGAATCGTTATCGCAAACTGTCACGACCATGCAGGCGGAAGCAGGCCTTATCCACTTGTTGGGCGAGGCGCAAGAAGCACTGGCGCAATCACCCTCCCTGGTATGTTTAGCTGTCCCCGGCTTTCCCATGGATACGCTCGACCGATTGCGCGGTTGGCTGACCGAACGCGACGTAGTGGAGTGGTTGATGGCGCAGCGTGAATCTGTGCTGATACCCAATGCGGTGGCCGATCCCCGCCTGCCTGAGATACTACAACGGGGCTATCCGCTGACGCTGCTTCTGACCAAGGTGCAAGCCAGGGGACAAACACTGGGCATTGTGTGCCTGGCACGCAAAACAGGCCATACCTTCAATGTGGAAGAGCTGGCCCTGCTGGCCTCGATTGCTGACCAGATTGGGCTGGCAGTGCAAAGCGACCGGCTGCGCCAACAAGCGGCTGTACTCGAAGAGCGGCAACGCATCGGGCGCGACTTGCACGATTCGATCACACAATCCCTCTACGGCCTGGCCGCGTTGGCCGAAGCCGGGCAACTCCAACTCGAGACGGGAGCGCTGGACGCACTGGGCCACACGTTTGGCTTTATGGGAGAAGCGACTTGCCAGGCACTCAGGGAGATGCGCTTGTTCATTTACCAGTTGCGCCCGCTGGCATTGGAGCAGGAAGGGCTGGTGGGCGCGATCCACGAGCGCCTAGCTGCTGTGGAAGGCCGCGCCAACGTGCAAGCGCGCTTGCTGGCCGACGAGACCATCCGCCTGCCCCAGCCAGTCGAAGTAGCCCTGTACCAGATCACCTGCGAGGCTTTGAACAACGCCCTTAGGCACGCTCGCGCCGCGTCTGTAAGCGTGTGCTTGAGTCGTGAAGGAGAAGCTGTGCTGCTAGAGATTGTGGATGATGGCTGCGGTTTTGACCCTGCCACGCTCAGCCCGGGCGGGATGGGCTTGGCCAATATGCGGGCGCGCATTGAGGAAATCGGCGGCCGGTTGGACATTGTGACGCAGCCAGGACGGGGCACACAGGTGAAGATGATGGTAGAAAGTAGGGACGCTTCGCGAGAAGTAGGAACGCTTCGCGGGGAGTGAGAAGCATGAAAAAAATTCGCATCCTCATCGCCGACGACCACCTCATTGTGAGGGAAGGCTTGAGCGCAATCGTAGCTACGCAGCCGGATATGGCACTGGCCGGGCGTGCCGTTGATGGGCCGGAAGCGGTCTCTTTGGCCCAGGCGCTGCAGCCCGACATCATCTTGATGGACCTGGTGATGCCTCGCATGGATGGAGTACAAGCCATTCGAGAAATCAAGCGAGCCAATCCCCAGGCACGCGTCCTGGTGCTGACCAGCTTTGCGCACGACGAAAAGGTATTTGCAGCCATCAAGGCGGGGGCATTGGGCTATTTGCTCAAGGACACCACTCACGACCGACTGCTGAGCGCCATCCGCGACGTGGCAGGTGGACACGTATCTTTGGATCCCGCCATCGCGATCAAGGTCATGCGCGAGATGCAGCAGCCCTCTGAGGCGCCGGCCACAGCGGAGGCGCTATCCGAACGCGAGCTTGAAACGCTCCGCCTCATTGCGCGCGGCATGTCGAACGGCGAGATCGCCGCCAAGCTGTGTATCCAGGAACGCACCGTTGCCAAGCACGTCGGCAGCATCCTCGACAAGCTGCACCTGGCCAACCGCACCCAGGCCGCCTTGCATGCCCTCCGCAAAGGCTGGGCTGAACTCGAATAAGGGACCCGCCCCCCTTTTTCCCAAAAATGGTCATTTTTGCTACCTAAGAGTAGCATTTTTGCCATTGCGCGTGGGAGCAGCATGGCGCTATAATGAGCAAGATGTCCCAATCTGTCTCAGTCTTGATTGTTGCTTCACCCGGGCGTCTACGCGATGGGCTGAGCGTACTGCTGCAAGCCAGCGGCTTTGTTACAGCCATCGAGCAAGTAGATGACGGCCAGGCGGCCTTACGGACCATCGCCCAGCATCCACCCCAGTTGGTCTTGCTGGACGCCGGCCTGGCGGACAACCAGGTTTGGCAGACGTTGCAGCAGATCCGAGCCGGCTGGCCTCACGTCCGGTGCTGTGTTCTGGTACACACGAGCGGCCAAATGAACAAGGCACACACAGCCGGCGCGGATGCCGTGATCCAGGCCGGCTTTTCCGTCGAAAGCTTTTTCAAAACCCTGGCGGACCTGATGCCAAGCACATAGTTCAAAAGGAGAGAGAAAAATGAAAACACGACTGGCTTTTCCATTTGCGATTGTCTTGAGCTTTGGGCTTGTCCTGCTGCTGTTGGCAGGGTTGCCCGGCGCGAGCCGCGCCGATATCGGCGGCTCAGGCGTCAACGCCGTCATACCCGCCGACCTCGCCCCCGGTGTGTCTGTGGAGGTGTGCTTCAACGTCAGCGTGTCGAGCGCCGACGACGAGTACGTAGATCGCTTCGAAGTAGACCTGCCCGACGATTGGGTCGTCGATGCAGTGGCTGCCAACAGCAGCCCGCCAGCCGATGGGGGATACGGCTGCTACACGACTGTCAGCTCAACTTATTCGACCACGGAAAAAGTGGTCTACTGGCAGACAGACCCTTACCCAAGTGGCTGCGGCGCTTGGGATCCCGGCACGTATGACTTTTGCGTCGACGTGACCGTCCCCGACTGCACCGGCGCCCCCTGGTCGCTGCCGTGGGCCATAATCGGAGACTATTACGAGGACACTGTCGACCCTCACATCGTCAACGGCACCATCCAGGTCACGTGCGGCACGCCCAGGCCCATCCTCAGGCTAGCCAAGGCCATCGAGTCACCATTCGCCCCTCCCGGTGCGCCTGTCACCTACACGCTCGTTTTCACCAACAGAGGCAATGCCACCGCGGCCGGCGTGATCCTCACCGACAGCCTGCCACCAGCCCTGGTCAACCCGGCCGTAGTAGGCAGCAGCGGCGCGGCCATCACGCAGACCGGCAGCCCACCTAACTTGGCCTGGAGTGTCCAAGACCTGGCGCCTGGCCAGGGCGGTATCATCACCCTCAGCGGCGTGCTCAGCCCATCTCAACTCCTTGGAGACTTGGTCACCAACACGGCCAGCATCACCAGCCCCCAGGCCCTTGCATCGCACACCGGCTCAGCCACACTCGAGGTTTGCAGCACTCAGATCACCGTGACCAACCCGGCCGATGGCGGCCCAGGCTCGCTGCGCCAGGCGGCGGCTGACGTGTGTCCTGGCGGCAGGATTGACTTTGCCCTCAGCTACCCGGCCGTCATCAGCCTGACCAGTGGTGAAGTGTGGATCGACCGGCCACTGACCCTCAACGGTCCCGGCCCCGACCAATTGGCCGTCAGCGGGAACGGCACCAGCCGGGTCTTTGGTGTGGATGATCCGGCTGGATCAGGGCAAATCACGGTGACCATCTCCGGCCTGACCATCCGGGATGGCGCGGCCGACGATGGCGGTGGGCTGTGGAACGACGAATACCTGTCGCTGGTGAACGTGACATTCAGCGACAATCACGCTGTGTATGGCGGGGGGATGTACAATAGCTACAGCGACCCAGTCTTGACCGACGTCGCCTTCAGTGGCAACATCGCCGTCGACGGCGGCGGGATGTACAATAGCTACAGCGACCCAGCCTTGGCCAACGTCACTTTCAGCGGCAACCGCGCCGGCGACGGCGGCGGGATGTACAATCTCAACAGCCAGGCGCACTTGACGAACGTGAGCTTTCACGCCAACCAGGCCAGCGGCGACGGCGGGGGGATGTTCAATACCGACAGCGACCCAGTCCTGACCAACGTCGCCTTTAGCGGCAATCGCTCCGACAGAGGCGGTGGGCTGTTCAATTATAGCAGCAGCCCGGCCCTGGCCAACGTCGCCTTCAGCGGCAATCGTGCCAACGACGGCGGCGGGCTGTATAATCTCACCAACAGCCAGCCGCGCTTGACCAACGTCACGCTCAGCGGCAATCGCGCCAGCGGCGACGGTGGTGGGTTGTACAACTACTTTTGGAGCGACTGTAGTATCCAAAACAGCCTGGTGTGGGGCAACGAGCCAGACCAGGTATACAACAAATACAGCGACCCCACGATTGCGTTCAGCGACATCCAGGGCTCGGGCGGCAGTGGCCCGGCCTGGGGAACTGTGGTGGGGCTCGACGGCGGCGGCAACCTGGACGTCGATCCGCGTTTCGTGAACCCTGTTGACCCCATGGTTGCTCCGACCATGGCTGGCGACCTGCACCTGCGTCCAGGCTCGCCTGCCATCGACGCGGGCGACGCGGCACTTGTCCCAACGGACACGCTTGACCTGGACGGCGATGGCGACACGGCTGAGGCCCTGCCCTTCGACCTGGCTGGCCAGCCCCGCGTGGCCTACGGCGGGGTGGACATGGGCGCCTACGAATTTCAGCCCGGCCTATACCTGCTCAAGAGCGTGAACCCGGCCAGCCAGGCGGCTGGCCAGCGGATCACCTACACGCTCACGGCGCTCAACACCTTCACCGACACGACCATCGGCGGCGGCGTGATCTCCGACAGCCTGCCGCCCAGGCTGACTTTTGCTGGTCCCATAACGCTCGACCCGCCAACGGCCGGCACGGCCGGCACGGCTCCACCTACCCTGGTTACAGGGCTAGGCATCGGCCCCGGCGGCGTGGTCACCATCACCTTCCCGGTAACCATCCAGGCTGGGCTGCTCACCGGTCTGCGCGTCGCCAATACAGCCGCCATCACCAGCGAGCAAACACCCGCTCCGTACCTTGCCTACGCGGCGACCCGCGTGTGCGGCGGATCGAGCATGCTCGTGACCAACACCGTGGATCACGTCAGCTCCCAGCCGGAGCCGGGCACCCTGCGCCAGGCAGTGGCTGAAGTGTGCCCGGGCGGCCAAATCGACTTTGCCCTCACCTACCCGGCCGCCATCACCCTGACCGGCGGCGAGCTCCTGATTGACAAAGCCCTGAGCCTCAACGGCCCTGGTGCTGGCCAACTGGCCATCAGCGGGGGCGGCGCCAGCCGTGTCTTCAAGATAGACCGTCCAGGCGGCGCAGGGCAAATCGCAGTGAGCCTATCTGGCATAACCATCCGGGACGGCTCGGCCAATGAGGGCGGCGGGATGTGGAGCGACGAGAACCCGGTCCTGACAGACGTGCTATTCACAAACAACACGGCTACCGTCGGCGGCGGGCTATATAGCACCAACGGCGGCAGCCCAAGCCTGAGAGCCGTCTCATTCATCAGCAACGCAGCCGCAAACGGCGGTGGAATGTGCAGCTCGGGCGGCGCCCCGGCCTTGACGAACGTCACCTTCGTCAGCAACACGGCGAGTAACGTTGGCGGTGGGATGTACGGCGATGTCGCTCACCCAACATTGACGAACGTGGACTTTAGGGCCAACGAGTCCGCCTCCAGAGGCGGCGCGCTATACAGCCAGCGCGGCAGCCTGGTATTGATGGGCGTCACCTTCAGCGCCAACCGGTCCAGCGACGGTGGCGGGCTGTACAACTATGAAGGCAGTCCAGTCTTGACAGATATCACCTTCGACGCCAACATTGCGGCCAGAGGCGGCGGGCTGTACAACTATAACAACAAATTGATCTTGACAGACGTTACCTTCAATGCCAACCAGGCTGACGAAGGCGGTGGGTTGTACAACTATGAAGGCAGCCCGAGCTTGACGGATGTCACCTTTAGCACTAACCGGGCCACTTCCGGCGGCGCCATCTATAACGACACGGCCGCCTTGACCCTGTTCGACGCAGCCATCGTCAGCAACACGGCTACTGGGAACGGCGGCGGGACCTATGCCTATAACGGCGCGGTAACCATGACAAACAGCACGGTTGGCGGCAACGTGGGCAGCGGCGGTGCCGGCGGCATCCGGAGTAACGGGGGTACAGTCACGCTCGTCAACACCACCATCCGCGCCAACCAGGGCATCACGGGCGGCGGCCTGCGCGTCCTCAATGGCGAAATAATCCTACACAACAGCATCGTGGCCGAAAATAGCGGCAGCAGCGACTGCGTCGTGGAAGCCAATGCCAGCATCAACTCGTTGGGCTACAACCTGGACAGTGACGGAACGTGCAGCCTGGCGGCAGCCGGCGACATCTCGCACACTAACCCACTGCTCGGCCCGCTGGCCGACTATGGTGGGGGTACGTTGAGCTATGCCCTGTTGCCCAACAGCCCGGCGATCGACGCTGGCGACCCGGCTGCTTGCCCGCCCACCGACCAGCGGGGCCAACCCCGGGGCGACTTGCGCTGTGACATCGGCGCTTACGAACTCCAGTTGGCCGACAGCGACACAGTCGTCAAGACCGGCCTGTCCGCGCCCAGCATGGCCTCCTTTGGCCCGACCTTGATCAGCGTCACCGTGACCGGGGGCGACGCAGGCACCATCACGGCGACCAGGCGCAGCGCCTATCCTGGCGGCAGTCAGGATCCTGGCGAGCTGCCATCCACCTGGTATCTCACATCCACGGGCAGCGCCTTTACGCTGACCTTGGGATTTTGCTACACCGAGGCGGACCTGGTCGGGCTAAATGAAAGCAGCCTGGGCGTTTTCCGCTGGGAGGACAGCGGCACAGGCTACAACTGGGTGCTCAAGCCCAGTACCGTTACAAGTCATTGTGTGGTCGTTAGCGACGTGACCGGCTTGAGTGCGTGGACCTTGTTCGACGTCTCACAAGCGCCCAACCAGCCGACGGCCATCACACTAGGCACTCTGACGGCAAAGGAGCCACAGTGGCCTGTGGCATCGCTTGTGGCCAGCCTGCTCGTGCTTGGAATGGCTGCTGCACTGGGCAGCCAGCGACGCAGAGCCTAGCAAGTAATCACGATTTCCAAATCGCGCGATTTCCAAATCGCCAGAACCTATACCATGTAGCTGCCGCATCTCTATGCGGCAGCTATGTTATTTGACCTGAACAAGTCGGACACTACACCCACGAGCGCAGCCGCCCAGCCGGCGTCGGTGGGAGACAAGAGCGGTTACTGGCCCATAGCGGCGATACACGCACCATCTGGCGGGACGGTGGGATCGTTCAAGAAAGCCAGCAGCATGTCGCGCGGGCAGCCACGCCTGACGCTCGCGCCGTGCCCGACGCCAGGATACTCGAAAAAGCTGCCTCGCGCCAGGTTTTCTGCCGCGCGCCGCCCCCAAGCTGGCGGAGTAATCGGGTCAAATTCGCCCGCCATCACCAGGGTGGGAACCGAGCTGACAACCGGCTGGTTCTCAAGCGGATCAGCCTGACCCGAATCCCAGCCTTCGCACACCCGGTAAGCCAGTGGCCCCAGGATCGAGCCTTTGTAAAAGCCAGCCAACTCGGGGTAATCCGCCAACGCGCGTTCGAACGCTTCAGGCGAGCTGAAGGGAATTTCTTCGTTGCACTGCACCGAAAAGGTCATCCCCCGGCTCGAGACCGAAGACTGAGCCAGCATCGCGCTGCGAAACAGGTCTGCCATCCCAAAATCGCCTCGGCTGGTGTCGTAAATGAGTTGGGGCAGCAAGAGCCGCACCTCGCTCTCGTAGAGCCACTGGAACACCAGGCCGATCAAGACGTCGCCGTTCATCACGGCCGGGTAGACTTCGCCGGTGAGGGTGTTGGTGAGCGTGCGCTGGACAGGAGTCGCGTTCAGGCGATCGACCGTGTCCCAAAAGACCGTCCGCAAATTGGGAAAGGAGTCATTGCAAACCGGATTGCCCGTGCAACTGTCGAAAAAGCGATTGAACGATCGCGTGACGTTGGCCGGGGACTCGAGGTACAAGTCCGCATCTGGCGGGTAGACCGAGTCCAGAACGACGCTGCGGAGGCCCTCTGAATAGTCGCGCATCACGCTCAACGCCAGGCGCGTGCCATACGAGCCACCCCACAGGTTGACCTTGTCATAACCCAGCGCCAGGCGCAAATCGTTTACATCAGCAGCGCTGGCGGCCGTGTTGTAAGCGGTGAGGTCCGCCACCTGGCTCAAGTCTGCCCCGCAAGCCAGCAGCGCGGCCAGGGCCAGCTCAAAGGCCTCGCCGTCGCTGACCGTGCGCCCGTCCACCTGGCGATCGAGCAAGTCCAGGCTCAACTCGTCAAAGGCGGGGCAGTCAAGCGCTGGCCTGGAGCGCCCTACCCCACGTTGGTCGAACACGACCAGATCCCGCCCGGCAGCCAAGACGGGCGCAAAGCCGTCCTCGAACTGGTAACGTAGGCCTTCCAGGGCGCTGGCACCCGGGCCGCCGGCCAGGAAAACAATCGGGTCGGGCTGGGTTGCCCCGCCTGGTGGGTGAAAGATGCCCACCGCCAGGCGAATGGCGCGCGACGGGAGTTGGTTCCGGTTTTCGGGCACGAACAGGTAGCCGCAGTCCACATCCTGTCCCTGAACGTGATCCTCTGGCAAGGCAAAAGCGCACAGCCCAGGCTCGAAGCGGGCTACCGTTACCATCTCTGGCGTCGGCGTTGGGGCAAGCGTTGGCGTTGGGAAAGGCGTCGCCGTAGCCACCGGACCCCCTACCCCGCTGCACGCCGCCAGGCTCAACACTAAAAACAAGACAGCAAAACGATAGAGATACATAAGATAGTTTCAAGTTTCAGGTTTAGGGTTTCAGGTACGAGTCCCACAGTGCCGCCACTTCCAAATGGCGCAACCAGAAACCGACTTTCGCCTAGCACCCCCAAGCGCAGCGAAGGAGGCAAGGAAGAAACTCGGGTTCTCACTCCATTAGCGATCCACCTGCCGCACGCGCCACACTACCAGGGCGTAAACCGCCAGCGCTGTGACAGCCAGGACAGCCGCGTTGGACAAGATCGGTGCGGCCTGGATATCGCCCGCCATAGCAATCCTGAGCAGGCGGCCCATGGTCACCGAAGGCAGCCAGGGCAAAATCACCCGGACAAACTCGGGCATTTTCGAACTACTGAGCTGCTCCAGTAAGGTGGGCACGATCAAGAGCATGATAAACAGGCCCATCCACATATTGATCGTGGCCGGGTTGTCGGACGAAGCTCCCGCCAGCAGCCCAATCGCCACTCCTAAAGCTGCCCCCAGGAGAACCGCCAAGGCCGCCACGCCCCAATGAACGACCAGGTAGGCATTGAACAACAGGAACACCGCGGCCGCCACCAGGCAATAAAACAAGCCGGTCACCGCCTTGCCAGCCACCACCTGGCTGAAACGGGCCGGCGACACCAGCAGCGCGTCAAAGGTGTGGGTTTCTTTCTCCTCAACCAGCAAATAGGGCACAATGGCCAGACCAATGACCAACACGATCGTGGTTAGCGATATTGCCGTCATGAACGGTTGCCCACCTGAATAAAGCTCGGGATAAGCCAGGCGATCGCCGACGTCAATGTGGACAGTCTGCCAACTAGCCTTGCCCAGTTGATCCTCGAAATAGGCTGTCAGCTCAGCGATCTTGGCCGGATCGGCCCAATGGGCGGCATAGCCGTCGACCTCCACCGTTCCAGCGGAGCCGGGCGACTGGCCAAAACCCGGCGGGATAGCCAGGCCCAAGGCAGGCCGAGGAGATTCGGCCAGGTCGGTTTCCAGCTCTTCCAGGGAATCCACAAAGCGCAGGTTGAACTCGCGCCGCGTTCTAAGTGCCCTGAGCAGGGTTGTGCGGTCCGGGTCGTAGATCACGGCTGAGGGAGTGTCTTTGAGCCCCAAAAGCCACGGCAAGGCTAACCCAGACAACATCATAAACCCCACCCCCAGCATAATCGACAGCGTCACCTTGTTCTTGGTGGCGTCCACGATATCCTTGGCCGCAATCGCCCAGATGATACGCAGGCTTTCACTCAACTTGTTCATTATTTTATTCCTCTAGCAATTCACCGCTCAGAGCGCTCTACCAGGTGCACCACGCTGGCTAACACGAGCACGATTGAGACCACGACCACGGCCAAATCCTGGCCATAATCAGCCCACACTGCCTGGTTGGACTGGGCTATACAAAAGAGCCGGGCCAGGGCCACAGTCGGTATCCAGCGCAGAGCGCTATTCACCACATCAGGTAGATCCATCGCCATGCCAGCGATGGCCACTGGGACAAAGGCAAATGTGAACAAAACGCCACTGGCCATTTTCAAAGATTGCTTCACCTCAAAGATAACACCTAGCAACAAGCCTACTCCAATCACCAATAGCAGCCCACACACAGTGGCCAGGATAGCAAAGGCCCACTGCGTGATCAACGCAGCATTGGCTACCAGCACCACCACCATCCCCACCAGGCCAAACGCTAGCCCGGCCAGTGCCTTGCCGAGCACCACATGGCTGCTGCTGGCTGGTGAGACTAGCAAACTATCCAAAGTCCTGGTCTGTCTTTCCTCGAGCATCAGGTGCGGCACCAAGCTAATGCCAACCATGAGCAGCACGACGAACATGCTCAACACAGCCCAGCCTCCCGGACCATAGGAGGCAAACGGGCCTGGATAGACCTTGTGTCCCTCTAACTTGACATCTACCGCTCGTCCCAACAAGCTGGCCAACTCGCCCTCAAGCTGTAATTCGAGATTCCCCGCTTCGGAGGGGCTGACCCAGTACTGCACATAGCCGTCGAGTTGAAGCGGCACACCGGATTGCACAGCCTGCTCAAAGCCGGACGGGATGATCAGGCCCAATTCCGGCGCCACCCCCATCATCATAAAAGTTTCCATGTCACGCTGAGATGTATACTGACGCACATCCAGGTCAGGGCTGTTCTCCAACAAAATCGACACACTTCCGTCTGTGTCGTACACGTGCAAGCGCGCCACATCCATGGACTGGATGAGGGTAGGGATCGCTTTATAAAGCGCTACTACAGCCAAGCCAGTCAGAACAATCTGTAAAATCACCCTGTTCCTAAAAGCATCTGCCACATCTTTGACCGCAATGGCCCAGATGATGCGCACGCTTTGAGCCAACTTGTTTGTATTCACAGTCCACCTCACGCCATTTCAAGCGCTTACCAAATACTGCCGCAAAGCCCCCACCTTTAGGCATGGGGGAGATTCAGAGCTCTAGTTCGTCCCCTTCTTTCAAGATGACAACCCGGCTTTCCAGGCCAGCCTCGCGCAGCCGCTGGGCAAACGCTTGCGGCGTCTGGTCCGTGCGCATCAGCGGTGAACGTTGTCTCAAGCCTTCGTGAATAGGGATCACTACCGAGGGTCGCAGGTCGCGCACGGCACGCACGGCGTCTTTTTCTCCCATGGTCATTGGGATACGATAAGTAGTCACCGGCATCAGTGCTGCGTCAAGTCGAAAGCGCTGGCCGATCTGCTTCATAAACGGTCCATAGTAATAGGTATCACCAGCGAAGTAGACTTGCTTCCCTTCACCACACATGACAAAACCGATCGTCACGTCGATGTGGACGGCCGGCACCGCTGTCACGACCAGTGGGCCCAGCTTCACCTCCTGCCATGGTTTCATCCCAATCACATGCCTGGCCCCACACACCAAGTGGGTCAACCATTGCATCCAGTAAGGCGCTGCCACCGGCACGCCATTTCTTAATGGCGCACTGGCTGCCAGCATGCGCAGAAAGCTGCGGTCCATGTGGTCAAAATGATGGTGCGAGATCAACACCGCATCCACATCACACAACTCCTCACGCTTCTTGGCCGGTGGTGCGACCCGCGCATAGGCCGGGTTTCCCCATGTGCCAAAGTAGGGATCGGTAAGGACACGCTGTCCTTCGATTTCGATCAAGAGTGTGCTGTGACCAATCATCGTGATTTTCATAGCTTTATCTCCCGTTTTGCCACAAACCTTCTCAGCGATCCATACGGCGCACGAGCCAGGCGACCACTGCCAGGACCAGAACGGCGGAAGCGAGCAGCAGCGCCAGGCGGGAACCGTATAGCCCAAACTCAGCCTGGTTCGAAAAGGACACCAGCAGCAGCCTGAACATGGCCACGCTCGGGATCCAATGAAAGACAGCGATCAACCACGCCGGCAGCAGGTCCTCCATCAAAGACAAAAACGGGGGAAGCATCAGAGGAGCTATCAGGATCCAGGCGTACAGCATCAACTGCTGCCGCGTTTCGATCAGCGTACCCAACACGAGCCCAAGCGCCACGGCGAGTAGAGTGCCCAAGATCGCGGTCAGGATCACCAGCAACCAGTGTATGATCAAGACAGAGTTGAGCGCCAGGGCCACCGCCGCACTTGATAGGCCATAGAACAGGCCGGTCAGGGCCTTGGCAACGGTCACGTGAACCGGGCCGGCGGGAGAAACGAGCAGCGCATCGATCGTCCTGGTCTGCTTTTCTTCCAGCATGAGGTTGGGTATCATCGAGATGCCCACCATGATGACAGCAAACACGATCCCCATGCCGGTCATCACGCCAGATCCGCCATCTGGCGGTGGATAGACGATATTGCCATCCAGATGAATCTGGACAGACGAGCCAGTCAGTTCGGCAATGAGGGCCTCGACGTAATCCTGTAACTCGGCAGCATCTGCTTTGCTCACCCAATGCAGCACATAGCCCTGCAATTCAGGTATGCTGCCAGCGGCGATCACCTGGTCAAAATTGGCCGGGATGACCAGCCCCAGCTCAGGCACCTCGCCATTGGCCAGGTAATCTTGCATCTTTTCCTGCGAAGGGTAAGTGTACACATCGACGGCGTCGCTGTTCTCCAGCGCGGCGACCAAGGTCGAATCGCCGGCGTCGTACACGAGCAGAGCAGGGACCTCGCTGCTGGTCAAAATCGGCAGCAGCCGGTAAAAAACGATCATGAAAAGCACTGACAACATCGCAACCAGGGTAGTCTTGTTTTTTATCGCGTCGACGATATCCTTGGCCGTGATGGCCCATATAATTCGCAGATTCTCAGCAAGTTTGTTCATCCCAGGCTCCTTCCGGTGAGCTTGAGGAACACATCCTCCAACGTCGCCTCGGTCGTGCGCATGGTTTGGACTGTGCCAGAGGCAGACAATTCGGCCAGCCGCCTGGCATCTCCCTCGTCGTCCAAGGCAAGGGTCACCGTCTCACCATTTTTGAGTGCCAGCATTACCTGGCGCTGGCCGTGGCTTGCCTTCAGGCTGCCAGGGCTATCTAACGCCACAACACGCCCATGGTCGATGATAGCCACCCGGCGGCTAAGCTGGTCGGCTTCTTCCATATAGTGCGTGGTTAGAAAGACAGTTGTGCCCTGCCGGGCCAGATCGGCGACGATGGCGCGGATCTCGCGGGCTACAGCCGGGTCCAGCCCACGCGTCGGTTCGTCGAGGAACAGCACGCGGGGCTGGTGAAGCAGGGCACGCGCGATGAGCAAACGCTGCTTCATCCCATTGGAATACTTGCTGGTGCGTTCACGCTCGCGCCCGGTCAACCCCACCTGCCTCAGCACAGCCTCCACGCGGCTCTTGTCCACGCCGTAAAGCCGGGCAGCAAAGACCAGGTTATCACGGGCCGACAGGCGCTCGTAGATATTCTGGTATTCGAACACCACCCCAATCTGCGGCTTGAGCTGCTGGCGCTGAGTGACGACGTCGCAGCCCATCACGCGCGCCGTGCCCGAAGTGGGTCGCAACTGGCCGGTGAGCATCTTGATCGTCGTGGTCTTGCCGGCGCCATTCGGACCCAGGAAGCCAAAAATCTCGCCTGCCTCGACCGCGAAACTGACGTCGTCCACGGCGCGCAAGCCATTGTAATCGCGGGTCAAATTCTGGGTTTCGATGGCATTCATCTTGCTGCTCCTCTTCCGAGAATAAATCTACTTGTTCAAGGCGGACACCAATCCGCCGCTCCTCCAGTGCCGGATTGTGATCCGGCACGAGCATTTTCGTTTTCAACAGTATAGCAGACTCGACCCCGGTTTGCAATAAAAAAGCGCCAGGCGGCGCAAGGAGAGGGTGAATGGCGGCTTTTGAGCGGTGGATGGAGCCTAATACCCCAAGAGTTCACGCAGTTCGCGGGCGGCTGACTTGCTGAGTGGGATTTCGGTCTCGTCAGCATCGTTCAGAATCAGGCTAAAGCTGTTGCGCGTGTAGGGGATCACTTCCTTGGCGTGCTGCAAGTTGACCAGGTAGCCGCGGTGGGCGCGGAAAAAACCGCTGCGCGCCAGACGTGTCTCTAATTCACTCAAGGTAAATTGGGTAGGCATACGAGCTTCGACGGTATACAACACAGCACTGTTGCCCTCGGCTTGCACGTACAGGATATCAGCCGGGTTCACCAGAGCCACCTTGCTCTCCAGGCGTACGGGAATCTTGAACGGGAAAGCCTTTTGGTTTTCCTGGCGCGGCTGGCGAGATTCGATAATCCGACCCTGGTTCAACACGTAAAGGGTGTCACATAGCTCTGCCAACCTGGCGTCATCTGCGGCCAGTATCAGCACCGCCCCACCCTCATCGGCCTGCCGGCTGATTATGCCGCTCAACAACGCGATCGAGGCCTCGTCACAACGAGCAAAGGGCTCGACCGCCAGCAGGATAGCTGGGCGGTGCAGCAAGGCACGTCCAAAGGCCAACCGCCGCAGCAGGCCGGAGGGCAGCTTGTCGAGGCGGGCGTTGGCCTGGTCGGCCAAACCGACCTGGGCAAGCACCTCGTCGGCGCGCTGGCGGGGCAGGCCGTACAATCGGCAGTGAAACTGAAGGTTGGCCCGTGGCGATTGGTTCTTGTAGAGGCAGTCTTCCAGGAACAAGACCCCCACCCGGCGAGCGAGCTCGCGCTTTTGCTCGAAGGGGTCAAGCCCGTCCAGGCGTAGCTCGCCCGCCGTCGGGCGCAGCTTGCCAGTGAGCAAGTCAAGCAGCGTGCTTTTCCCACTGCCTTCGGGACCAACCAGGGCAGCGACCTGGGTGGCCGCCACCTCGAAGGTCCCGATATCGATGACAGTGCGTGTACCGATAACCTTTTGCAGTCCTTTGAACTCGATCATCAATCACGGACTATCGGAACAGCTCGTATTATCTCTTCGCTTTGAGCGCATCCAGCACCTGGTTAGCGCGCGTGCGCACAGCCTGGTCTGGGCTGCGGGCCAGCCTGTCCAGGAGCTGCACCTGGGGAGGGGTAAAACGGGCCAGCGCGTCCACGGCAGCCAGGCGCATCTGCACGTCGTGATCGGCGCTGGCCTCGAAAATATAGCGCACGACGGAGGGTTGGCTAGAGATACCCAGCGCCACCAGCGCGGCCCGCCGCAGCGAAAGGGGCAAAGACGGGTTGGCCCGTGTCTCCATCAAGGCTTTGAGGCATGGAGAGGCTTCCATCGCCTTGGTTTTGACAGCCTGGCCGAGCGCCGTCACGACCGCCGCGCGAGCGCGCTCATCCTGGCGGGAGTCGACCAGGTAATCGTGCAAAATACTGAGCGCCGCTTCTCCGTGGGCCGAGGCGGTGAGGTTGAGCGCCATCGAGTAGCGCGCCACAGGCGTTTCGGCCTCTTCGACCACTTCGCGGCAGGCGGCCAGGGCAGCCATCGAGCGCACGCGCGCCAGGACAGCCGCCAGTTGAGAAGCAGCTTGGGGGTCGCGCTCTTTCATCAAGCGCGCCATGACCGGCTCGACCGAGGAAGTGCCGATCACGGCGAGCGCGGCCCGCACCTGGGCCAGGACGGGCGCGCTTTTGGAAGTGACCAGGAGCTTGACCAGTGGCTCCACCGCGCGCGAATCGCCGGAGGCGCCCAGACGCTGCACGACCTTGACAATGATTTGTTCGTCTGGGCGATTGAGCGCCTGGGTCAAGGCAACCAGCTCAGCATCCGACAAGCGCTGTGGCAGCGCCTGGCCTTTGCCGGTCTGCTGAGAACGCAGCCAGGTCAGGCCGCGTTGGGCCTGGGCATTGTTCGGCTCGATCTCTAGCACGCGCTCCAGGCAGCGCATGGCCAACTTGGGCTCGTCCAACACAAAGCTCAACCACAGCAGGGCTTGGGCGTTCTCCGGTTCCTGAAGCGTGGCAGCTTCCAACAACATGCGCGCTTCGGTGCGATTGCCGTTGCGCACGGCGGCAATACCCATTTCCATTAAACTCATCGGTGCGGCTCCAATCAGGTTTGGGGTTGCAAGTCCCAAGTTTCAAGTTGCGAGTCTCGAGTTGCAAGTCTGGTGTTGGGGGGGGTAAGTTTAACCCACAACTCACAAATCGGAACTGACAAACTCTATTTTAGCACATAATTGACAAAGGCGGTATTGCTCAGGCATTGTTAGGAAACAACGTTAACGCCAGGCATTCGCCCGTCGATCGGCGCGGCCTGAATGGTATTGCTCAGGCATTGTTAGGAAACAACGTTAACGCCGCAAAAAGCCAAACAAGCCAGAGCTGTCTTCGGCCGACACGCGCTCCTTGAGCTTGTCCCAGGCCGCCCGCGCATCAGGAGGCACCGGCACCGGCGGCTTAGCCAGGATTTCGCGCGCACGCGCCGCGTAAGACTTGGCCTGGGCCTCGTCCTTGGCCTCGCGGCAAGCCGCCGCCTGGGCAGCATACGCCTGCGCCAGCCACAAGAACAAGCGGTGATACTCCAGCCTTTCCGCCACGTCGCGCCCGCTTTCCAGGACCTGGATGGCCTCAGGCAACTGCTTGTTATCCATCAACGCCCGGCCAAGCTTGATGTGCTCTTCAAGAAAATCGGCATACCATTCAGCCGAGTTCCAGGGTTCCATCTCGACCGCCCGGCGGATGGCCTGCCCGGTTTCCTCAAACTGGCCCATCCACAAGTGCGCCTTAGCCTGCACCAGGTAAGCCTGGCCCAGGCTCAACTCGCCATCCGCAGCGCGAGTGCTCATCCAATCTGGATCGTCAGGGTCGCCTCCCGTCACTGCCCAGGTACGACCTTCGAGCAACTTGCACCACCCCACGGCATCTTCGTAGCGTTCAAGCACAAGCGACACCTGGGCCATGCCAGCGTAAGCCTCGGTCATGTCGGGATCCACGTGCAAGCAGCGCCCGTAAGCCTCAGCGGCCAACTCCGGCTCACCCAGCGCAAACAAGACACGGGCCAGGTTAAACGCCAGCAAGGGTGAGGCGGGATAACGCTCGATGAGGCGTTGGTAGGCGGCGGCAATGCGGGCGTAAAAGTCGACCATTTTGTCACCTTTCCCCCCGCTCTGCCTGGCGGCCGCCATGTGGGAGTAGTAACGACGGCGCAGATAGACTGGATCGAGATCGAGGGTCGCATCCAGGCATTGCTCACAGCGCTCCGCTTGGCCTTGCTCATAGTAAAGCAAGGCCAAGCCGGCCGGCGCTTCAGGGCGCTGAGGGTCCAATTGTCCTACCCGTGCATAAACCTTGGAAGCCAACTGGAGATTGCCTCCCAGGCGATACACCTCAGCCGCCAAGAGCAAAGCGTCGACGTTAGACGGCTCGGTGCGCAGCACGTCCTCGATGAGCTGGCGTGCTGTCTGAAGATCGCCGGCGCGGCAGCGTTGGCGGGCCAACTCCACTCCCTTTGAAACATCACTTGACATTGTCATGATTGCCTCCCCAGGCCCCAAGGGTTTCGTGCGATCCTCAGGATCCCCACCCTCGAGGTCTTTGACATTTCTCCATCTTGTAGGTATACTTGAATAACTAGGAGCTTGTCGGAGAGACAACATGTCGCGCTTACCTTCCCGAAAGCTCGGAGCTTTCGGGAAGGTGGACAATCACTCTCTCCGACAGCCTGCTAGGGCAGTCGAAGACGACGCCTAATCCTATGGGTCTGCTTTAGCTATATTATCACTGATATTGGACAGGAGGTCAAATGTCCTTTCTAAAAAAAACTCAAGCCCCACCCCCGGCTGCTCACCCGCCAGTGCCTCAGCCTAAGCCTAAAGTAGAAGTGCCCAGCGGTCCGCCCGAGGTCATTGCCGATCTATGCGTGTCGCTCGAACCCGACCCCGTCGGCGCGCCGCGCCAACGCGGGGCGATCGGCGGCGCGCGCGCGCAGTTGTTGAGCCTTCAGCTCAAGTGGGCTGACATGCTACGCAAGTCGATCGCGCCAGACGTGGCGCTAGACCTGCCCCTCGAGCGTACCGTAGAACGCACGCGGCTCGTCGAGCAGCGCTTTGCCCAGGCCATGCAGCAAGGCCATCTCAAACTGCCACCCAATGTCACCCAAGAAGAATTTTACAACAACGTCCTAGACGAGCTGTTTGGCTATGGCCCGATTGAAAAGCTCACCCAATCGAGCCTCATCACCGAAATCATGGTCAACGGCCCTTACATTGTCTACGTCGAACACAAGGGGCGTATATGGGAGACCGGGCGCAAATTTCTGGACGACGACCACGTGGAGCGCATCGTCAGGCGCATCGTCAAGCCACTGGGACGCCTGGCCGACGCAGATCACCCGCTGATCGACGCCCGCCTGCCCGATGGGTCGCGCGTCAACGCCGTCATTCGCCCGTGCGCCATCGACGGGCCTAACATCACCATCCGCAAGTTTTCCAAGGACAAGCTCAAGGTCAACGACCTGCTAAATTTTGGCTCATTGACCCAGGACATTGCCACCTTCCTGGAGGCTGCCGTCGTGGCCCGCCGTAACATCATCGTGTCAGGCGGAACCGGCTCTGGCAAGACGACACTCATCAACATTCTTTCCGACCATATTCCTGAACACGAGCGCACCGTGACCATCGAAGACGCCGCCGAGCTTCAGCTCAGGCAGCGCAACGTAGTGCGCCTGGAAACCAAGAAACCGACTGCCGACAGCCCCGGTGAGGTCACCATCCGGAGCTGTGTAATCAACGCCCTGCGCATGCGGCCCGAGCGCATCGTCGTCGGCGAGTGCCGCGGTGGTGAGGCCCTGGACATGCTGCAGGCCATGAACACCGGGCACGATGGCTCGATGACGACTATACACGCCAACTCGCCCCGCGACTGCTTGTCCAGGTTGGAAACGTTGGTCCTGATGGCGGGGGTGGACCTGCCGCTCATCACCGTGCGCAAACAAGTCGCTTCGGCCATTCACATGATCGTGCAAGCCGGTCGCATGAGAGACGGCAGCCGCAAAATCACCCACGTCAGCGAAATCATCGGCATGGAAGGCGAAACGATCGTCATGCAAGACATCTTCAAGTTCGTCGACCAGGGCGACGGGCCGGACGGCAAGATCAAGGGACAGCACGAGCCGACCGGCATGCGCCCCTCCTGCGATGCGGTCTTGAAGCAATATGGTTTCGACCTGCCAGGGTCGATGTTTATGAAATAGTCATGGCGCCAACTTACGACGTTATCATCGTGGGCGCGGGGCCGGCCGGCATCTTTGCCGCGCTCGAACTGAGCCGCCGCTCCCAGTTGCGGGTGGCACTATTCGACAAGGGCTACCCGATCGACAAGCGGCATTGCCCCACGCGTGAAGGCAAGCCGTGCATGCATTGTAACCCGTGCTCCATCATGACCGGTTGGGGAGGTGCCGGCGCGTTCAGCGATGGCAAGCTGACGCTTTCCCCCGCCTCGGGCGGGCACCTGGAAGAGTTGATGGGCGAGCCGCAAGTGCAAGCGCTCATCGACGAAGCGGATAGCATCTACGTGGCGTATGGCGCCAGCCAGACCGTCTACGGCGGCTCCATCGACGAGGTCGAGCCACTGCAGCAAAAATCTGCCCTGGCCGGGCTGCGCCTGGTCTCGGTGCCTATCCGCCACATTGGCACAGAGTGCAGCGCTGAGGTCATGAAGCGCATGTACGAGGATCTGTCAAGCCGCGGCGTACAGGTGTACACCCGCACGCCAGTGAAACGCGTGCTGACCGATGGCGGGAGCGTCAGGGGCATTGAGACCAAGCGAGGTGAGGCGATTCAAGCGCCACACGTGATCGTGGCCCCAGGCCGGGAGGGGGCCGAGTGGCTCAAGGGCATTGCCGCCGAGCTAGGGCTGGCGTTGACGTGTAACCCGGTAGACGTTGGCGTACGGGTCGAGCTGCCGGCAACCGTCGTGGAAGCTGTCACCCAACTGCTGTACGAGTTCAAATTCCTGTACTATTCACGCGCCTTTGACGACCTGGTGCGCACCTTTTGCGTCTGTCCCCACGGCGAGGTCACGCTGGAATACGCCAGCGGCGTGACGACGGTCAATGGCCACTCGTACGCCGGGCGCAAAACACCCTACACGAACTTTGCGCTGTTGGTGAGCAAGAGCTTTACCGAACCGTTTGACGACCCGGTCGCCTACGGGCAGTCGATCGCCCGCATGGCCAATTTGCTAGGTGGGGGCGTGCTGGTGCAGCGCCTGGGCGACCTGGAAGCCGGCCGCCGCACCAACGCCCAGCGTCTCACGCGCTCGATCGTCACGCCCACACTCAAAAGCGCCACGCCAGGCGACCTGGGGCTAGTGCTGCCCTATCGTCACATCGTCAACCTGCTGGAAATGCTGCACGCGATGGACCAGGTCATGCCGGGGGTGTGTTCGCGCCACACCTTGCTGTATGGGGTAGAGGTCAAGTTCTATTCCAATCGTCTCCAGTTGACGCCACGACTGGAGACGCCTGTGCGCGGCTTGTACGCCTGTGGGGATGGGGCCGGCATCACGCGTGGGCTGATCCAGGCCTCGGCTTCGGGCCTGGTAGCCGCGCGGGCGATACTGGGCGATGGGTAAAGAACATTTTTAACCGCAAAGGCGCAAAGAACAAAGAATCTCGATGTAAAACTTGGCGAGCTTGACGCCTGCACGGTTCAAATTCAAAAAGAGGAGGTTTATGGCATGGAGTACAAATTCATCGGCAACACGGGTGTCAAGGTTTCGGCGCTGTGCTTTGGGACCATGTCCTTCGGCGGCGACGCCGACGAGGCCACTTCGGCGGATCTCTTTCATCGCTGCCGCGAGGCCGGCATCAACTTTTTCGACTGCGCCAACATGTACCAGGGTGGGCGAGCGGAAGAAATCCTGGGGCGGCTGATTGCAGGCTGTCGCGACGAACTGGTCATCACCAGCAAGGTCTATTTCCCCACCGGGCCAGACGTGAATGCCTGCGGCGCGTCACGCCGCCACATCATGCTGGCGGTGGAAGCCAGCCTCAAGCGCTTACAGACCGACCGGCTCGACTTTTACTTTATCCACCGCTTCGACGAGCGCACCCCCCTGGAAGAAACGCTGCGCGCCCTGGAAGACCTGGTCCAGCAAGGCAAAATCTTGTATCCGGCCGCCAGCAACTTTGCCGCCTGGCAGGTGGAAAAGGCCCTGGGTATCTCGGCCAGGCAAGGCTGGACACGCTTCGAATGTATCCAGCCTATGTACAATTTGGTGAAACGCCAGGCTGAAGTGGAGCTTTTGCCGATGGCTCAAGCCGAAAAGCTGGGGGTCATCTCCTACAGCCCCTTGGGTGGGGGATTGTTGACCGGCAAGTACGGCTCGACACGCCGGCCAGAAACAGGCCGGCTGGTCGAGCACAAGACTTACCAGGCCCGCTACGGGGATCAGTGGATGTATGACGTGGCGGGCAAGTTTGCCGACCTGGCCGGAGAACGCGGTTTCGAGCCAGCCAGCCTGGCGGTGGCCTGGGTGGCCGCCCACCCAGCCATCACCGCACCCATCATCGGCGCGCGCAGCCTGACCCAGTTGGAAAGCTCGCTGGCGGCAGTGGACATCGAGATGACGGACGAATTGTACGCTGAGATCGCTGCCTTGTCACCCGAGCCGCCGCCGGCCACAGATCGCACTGACGAGCGCACGGCCAACAGCTTTGCCATACGCTGAGGGCGGGTTTGTCTGGGCTGCGCCGGGCGCAGCCCAGACAAACCCGCCCCTACGGGCTACTCCTGGTAGGCGGGGGCGCGGGCACGGCGACGCCGCAAAATTCCATGCCGGCCAGCGCACTGACGTCGTTGGGGTCTATGGCCAACGCTTTCTGGAAATACACCACGGCCTTGTCGCACTCGGCCAGGTAATAATACACAAAGCCCAGGACGTAGTAATACTCGATTTTGTCCGCTCCCAAGTCCAAGGCTTGCTTCAGGATGGGGGCAGCATCCTCATAGTTGCGCCGGCGATAGTAGCTAAGCCCCAGGTAGGCCCAGGCCGGCGCATAGGTCTCGTCCAATTTGGTGGCCCGATCCAGGACATCGATCGCGGCGTAAAAATCCTCGGCCTGGTAATAGGTGCGGCCCAACTGGTACAGCGTATCGACCCGCTCCGGGTCAAGCTCGCTGGCGCGGGTGAAACGCTGAATGGCCGCCTGGAGATTGCCCAGATTGCGATAATTGCGGCCGCTGGCCACGTACAGATAAGCCAGGCACGGATTCAAGGCAATCGCTTTTTCGTACTCAGCGATGGCCGCTCCGTAGACCCCCTGCAGCTCGTACACATACGCCATCACGCGATGAGCGGTCACCGACTCGGGCGCCAATTCGAGCGCTTTCTGAGCCGCTTGAGTGGCTTTCAGCCATTGCGAGCCATCGGCGTAGGCTTCGGCCAGGAAGGCATAGCCATCGGCATAAGTGGGATCGATTTCAATCGCGCGCTGGCCAGCCTCGATCGCTTCTGGGATTTGTTCGCTCCAATCCAGGGCCAGGCACAAAGCTGCCTGGGTAGCCGCGTTGTCAGGCGCGCGCTGCACGGCCTTGTAGGCCATCTGGAGCGCCTCTTGCAGCTTGTCGTGTTGACCCTGGCTTTGGATAACCTGCAGCTCGACCAGGGGAACGTATACTTCAACGAGCTCCGGCTCCAGCGTCAAGGCGACCTGGTAAGCCATAAAAGCATCGTTCAGCCTCCCTTGCCGATAAGCCTCATCCCCTTCCGCCACGTACGAGGCGGCCGTGCGCGTCGCCGTTGGCGCCGGGGTGACGGGTGGGTAATCACTGCCGGTGCGGCTGAGCACCCACACGCCCAGGCCAATGAGCAGCAGCAACGCTCCAACCCGGACAGGTGAGGAACGATCCCTGGACGGCCTATCGAGATACATATCTACATACACCTAAGCAAACACCTCCGCCAGGCAATCGCCATTTCTTAATGGCATGCCCCCGGAGGTGCTCTATGTGACAGTATACGCTACACAACCCATCATCGTTTTTCGATGACGAGCTTGACTGCCGTGCGCTCCTGTTCTTCGATTTGAACTTCTACGAACTCTGGCAAGCAAGTGATTTCGATCCCGTCTTGCTTGAGATAGCCTCTCGCAATAGCGACCGCCTTGATGGCCTGGTTGACCGCGCCTGCCCCGATCGCCTGCACTTCCGCGCGGCCGGATTCCCGCATCACACCGGCAATCGCGCCGGCCACAGAAGTCGAACGTGAGTGAGCCGAAACCTTGATGATGTCCATAATGTGCCTCCCCCCACTAACACTGGGTATATCCGTCATTATGCCGGGCGCCACTGGGTCCCTCATGGCACTAAAAATATTGTACACGATATTGGCCGTAAAATCAAGAGGGTAAACCAGTCTCAGCCAAAATAGCTTGACAAACACATTTTTCGTGCTATAATAATGTTAGCGCTAACATTAGCGCTGACCATAATGGAGAAGACAAACGCGCCCGATGCGCTTAAAAGGAGGTGGGCAGCCGATCAAGACAAGCCACAATCAGCATAAAGCGTTTTTGAGTGACGATTGGCGGCAGCACCCAACGCGACAGCTCGATTCTACCAACACCTCGCCGCTGCTTTTGTATTTTAAAAACCGTTAGAAGAAGAAAGGAGCATCCTATGAAACGCATGTTTTTACTTACCAGCCTGGTACTTACAGTGACTCTCTTGGTTGTCGCCTCGTTGTGGGCCTTCGCCCTGGCGGCCGGGGACGCAGCACAGGCCGCACCATTGTTCAAGTTCACCGACGACTTTGAGAGTGGCGCCGACAAATGGACGCCGCTAGAAAACACCAGCGTGGGAATCGCCGCTGACGGAGCCAACCACGTTTACACCATGACCAACTACCCCGGCAGCACGGCACGATCCATTGTCTCGAACACAGAGGCATTTGGTTGGACAGATTACAAAATCACGGCCAGGGTCCAGCTCGTGACCGGAACGGCTAGCGATACCGCTGTGGTGCTCCTGGGGCGTTTCCAGGACGCAAGAAACTATTATTTTATGACTGTGCGGGCAAATGGCCAGGTGCAGATCAGAAGGTACTATAACGGCAGCTCCAGCGGCCGCACGCTCGGCAGCGCATCTGATCTCATCACGGTGGGCACGTGGTATACAGCAGAGTTTGAACTCTACGGGAATACGCTGCGCGCCCTTATCGATGGAACACCCGTTATTACGGCCACCGATACTTCCGACGAAGCCTTTTCCGCCGGCACGGTTGGGCTTTCCGTAATTCGTGCTCAAGGCCTGTTCGACGACGTGGTCGTAACCAATGGAATGCCACTCAACGTAACCAAGAGCGGTGATGGCGACGGTACAGTGACCAGCATACCGGAGGGGATCGACTGTGGTGTGACGTGCACGGCTGACTTTGTCGTAGGCTCCATCGTCACGCTCACTGCTCAGCCGGCTGCCACCTCCACCATCGGCACGTGGGACTGCCCGGCGCCGGGCACGCTTATAGCCCCTTACACATGCCTTGTCCGGATGGACCAGCCCCAGTCGGTCGGGGTGACGTTCGAGGCAGCGACCATCACATACTATACCTATTTGCCCGTTGTCAATAAAAACAACTGACCTACCCGCCTGTAGACAAGCGGCATACACAGCGTGAATCTCCAACCAGCCTGTCTTGGCAGGCTGGTTGGTGTTAAAAAAAGGAGTTTGCGATGAAACGATTGTCTCTTGTCCTCAGCATGGTGCTCGGCGCGCTTCTCCTGGTGACCACATCGATCTGGATTTCCAGCCTGGAAGCCGAGACGGCCGGGCGCGTCTTGTTCAGCGACGACTTTGAAAGCGGGACGAGCCAGTGGACTGTGGTCGACGGCACCTGGTCCATCATCACCGACACCGACGGCACCAACCACCTTTATAGCCAGTCATACGTGACCAGCTATGCGCGTGCCATAGCCGGTTCCCTGACCTGGACCGATTATGCCATCCAGGCCAGGGTCAAGCCGGGCAGCAAATATGCCAAGCTCATAGCCCGTTACCAGGATGAAAGCAACTATTACTTCATGGCCCTGCGAACAGACAACCACAAGATCGAGTTCAAGCGCATGGTGGGCCAGGGGAGCTCTCTCGGCTTGGGGAGCAGCCAGAACCTCGGCATCACGCCCTCGACCTGGTACACAGCCGTATTTGAAGTCAATGGCCCCTATTTACGCGCCTATATCAATGGGACGGCCGTGTTCACCGTCACCGATAACAGCGGCCGGCCTCCTCTTCAGAGCGGCCAGATCGGGTTCGGCACGCTCGATTCCAGCGCCGAGTTTGACGACATCGTGGTCACCTCCCTGGTGCCAGTTTACACCTTGACGGTGAGCAGCATCGGCACCGGCAGCGGCGCAATCACCAGCACCCCGGCCGGGATCGACTGCGGCGCCACCTGCGCGGCCGGCTTTGATTCTGGCACGGTCGTCACGCTCACGGCCAAACCCGATGACGGGTCGAGCATGGCTGCTTGGCTAGGCGCGTGCACGGGCAGCGATGCGTGTGTCGTCACTATGGACGCGGCCAAGCTCGTCACGGCCGTGTTCTCTTCGTTGAGCCAACCCATGCTCATCGTCCACAAAGACGGTGACGGCAGCGGCTCGATCACGAGCGAGCCAGCCGGGATTGACTGTGGCGCGAACTGCGCGGCTGCTTTCTCCCAGGGCGGCCTCGTCACGCTGACAGCCGTGGCGGGCGATTTCTCAACCTTTGCAGCTTGGGGTGGCGCCTGCCTGAGCCCAGGCACCGTCATTCCTCCCAACAGGTGCGTCGTCCCAATGGACCAAAGCAGGTGGGTGAGTGCAACGTTCATGCACGCCAGCTATCCCCTCACGGTGATCAAGGCCGGCAACGGCAACGGCACAGTCGCGAGCACCCCCGCCGGCATCTCGTGCGGCGCGAGCTGCACGGCCGACTTTGCTGGCGTCGTCACGCTCACCGCAGTGGCCAGCCCCACCTCTAGCTTTATCGGGTGGGACGGCGCCGGCTGCACGGGCGCCGGACACTGCGTCGTCACCATGACAGCCGCCCAAAACGTCACGGCTACTTTCTGGACGTACCAGACCTATCTTCCGGTCGTGATGCTGTCCAGGTCAGCCGTTACGCTGCCTCCTTTGTACGTCGCGCCGGCAGGAGATGACCTGAACTCTGGGACACTGGAGCGGCCTTTCCAGACAGTATCCCAGGCCGTTTCAGTCGCTTCGCCCGGCCAGGCCATCTACATGCGCGGCGGCACCTACCATTACAGCGATACCGTCACGTTGAGCAAGAGCGGCGACGTGGTCAACATGTACAAGATCTGGGCCTATCCTGGCGAGCTGCCCGTGCTCGACTTCTCAGGCACGCCGAGGGGCCCTTTCGCGCGAGGCTTTTTGATCACCGGCAACTTTTGGCACATCAAGGGGCTAGAGATCATGAATGCCCAAGACAACGCGATCAAGATCGAAGGCAGTTACAACATCATCGAGCAGTGTGTCATGCACCACAACCAGGACACCGGCCTCCAAATCGGCCTGGCAAGCACTTCCACTAACCCAGATGGGACCATTGCGGCCTACAACCGGATCATCAACTGTGACTCGTACCTCAACTTTGACGCGGATACCAATGGGTCAAACGCGGACGGCTTTGCCTGCAAGCTGTATCCTGGCAAAGGGAATGTCTTTACGGGCTGCCGAGCCTGGGAGAACACGGATGACGGCTGGGATTTGTTCTTGACCCAGTTCCCCGTCGTCATCGAGAATTCGTGGACGTGGCATAGTGGTGACGCCAGTCTCTTTGGGAACCCCAGCGCGTGGGGTGGAAACGGCAACGGTTTCAAGGTGGGGGGCGATTATAACCACGCCGCCCACGTCGTCAGGAACTGCGTCGCCTTCGATCACAAGTACGGCAGCGGCTCTACCGTCAAGGGCTTTGACCAAAACCACAACATGAGCGGCATCACCCTCTACAACAACCTCGCTTGGGACAACATGGTCAATTTCTCCTTCCAAGAGCAGCCGGACGATGGGACCCACCACGTGCTCGAGAACAATGTCGGCTTTGCCGCCACGAGCAATAATGTCAACTTATCGGCGGATGCAATCCATACTCACAACAGTTGGAATCTCGCCGTCACCGCCGATGCGGGCGACTTTCTCAGCCTGCTGGCCGAGTTAGCCAAAGCGCCACGCCAGGCCGACGGCAGCTTGCCCAACAACGACTTTGCCCGCCTGGTTACGACCAGCGACTTGATCGATCAAGGCATTGACGTTGGCCTTCCGTACAGCGGCAGCGCCCCAGACTTGGGCGCGTTCGAATGCCGGTAGCACATTCTGCTCAGGCGTTGCCTTAATTTGCCACAGAGACACTGAGAGCACAGAGAATTTTAATTTCGCTCCGTGTCCTCTGTGCCTCTGCGGCTAAATGCGCCGCATTGTGCAGTTGCCAGAAAAAAGAGACAAGCCATGCAACTGGTTACATTTTCCTATCGCGGACTGCCTCGGCTGGGGGCAAAGCTTCCGCAAGGCGGCATCCTGGACTTGAATCGGGCCGAGCCAAGCTTGCCGGCAAACATGATCGAGTTCCTAAATTTGGGCGAAAGCGGGGCGGCTTTGGCGAAAAACACGCTTGCTTCGGCAGATCAAGACTGCATCTTGCCCGAAGCAGACGTGACATGGCTTGCGCCGCTTCCAAGACCGGGCAAGATCATTGGCCTGGGCAATAACTACTACGGCCATATGGGAATAGGGCGGGAAACACCGCCCGAATACCCAATCCTCTTTGCCAAACTGGCCAACACCGTCATCGGCCCGGGCCAGGCTATCGTCATCCCACCCGTAACGGACCAGGTGGATTACGAGGCCGAGCTGGCGGTCATCATCGGCAAGCAAGCCCGAAATGTCGCCCAAGAACACGCCCTAGAGTTTGTAGCGGGCTATACTATCCATAACGACGTCAGCGCCCGCGACTATCAAAAACGCAGCAGCCAGTGGATGCTCGGCAAATCGTTCGACACGTTTGGCCCGATGGGACCGGCCTTGATCACCGCTGACGAGATCCCAGACCCGCACGACCTCGAGATCTCGCTGACGCTGAATGGATTGGAGATGCAACGCTCCAATACTCGCCTGATGATCTTTTCCATCCCATACTTGATCGCCTACTTGAGCCAGGTCATGACGTTGGAAGCAGGCGACGTGATCGCGACCGGCACGCCGGCCAAAACCGAGTTGGCGCGGAGCGTCAAGCCCTTTATAAAGCCAGGCGACGAGATCAAGATTTCTATCACCAAGATCGGTGAGCTGGTCAATCCTGTCGTGGCAGAATCCGGGCGAGCTTGAGACCCGCTCCGACGGAATAATCCTCGACCTGTTGCCGCATTCTGGGGCGAAAATTTAAGGTTCTTGCTTATTGACAAACGCGACAGCTTGTGATATATTACGTTAGCGCTCACGTGAGCGCTCACGTGAGCGCTCACGTGAGCGTTTACCAAGAGGACGTCCATGTCGGAACGCATTACGATATCCGATGTCGCCCGTGAAGCCGGAGTCTCTCTGATGACGGTTTCGCGCGTGATCAACAACAAGGGAGAGGTCAGCCAGGCCACCCGTCAACGCATCCTGGACATCATCGAGCGCCTGGATTATCGCCCCAGCAACATTGCACGCGGGCTAGCCACCCACCAGACCGGCACCCTTGGCCTGGTAGTACCCGACATCGCCAATCCTTTTTTCTCCGACCTGGCTCGCGCTGCCGAAGACAAGGCCTACAGCGAAGGTTACAGCGTCTTTCTGTGCAATAGTTACGAAGAGCCGGAGCGGGAAATCGAGATGATGAGATCATTAGAAGAGAAGCGAGTGGATGGCCTCATCTTGTGCAGCTCACGGCTTAGCGACGACAGGCTGCGCGCGGCGTTGGAGCGCCACCCGGCTGTCGTGTTGATCAACCGGCGGCTAGCAGGCTTGGAGGTAGGCGTGATCCTGGTGGACGACAAGAGTGGCGCTCGGGCCGCGACTCAACACCTGTTGCGCTCCGGTCACCAGGCGGTGGGCTTTCTGGCCGGGCCGCCGGCCTCCTATAGTGGACGCCAGCGCATAAAAGGTTACCGTGCCGTCATGGAGGAGGCCGGATTCAACCCACGTCCGGCCTGGATTCGACCCTGTTCCTCTGCCTGGGAAGGTGGGCGGGAAGCTGCCCGAGATCTGCTCAGCAAGCATCCCGAGCTGACGGCTTTGCTGTGCTACAATGACCTGGTAGCAGTGGGTGCTTTGCGTGCCTGTGCCGAGTTGGGCCGGCGTGTGCCGGCTGATCTGGCCATTGTCGGCTTTGACGATATCTTGATGGCCGCTCTCGTTACCCCGCCGTTGACCACCAGCCGGGTATCCCGCTACGAGCTGGGAGAGCGAGCCATGCAACTGTTATTGGATCGAATCAGCGGCGGTGCACAAGAGTGTAACGAGGTCGTGCTGCGGACGGAGCTTGTCGTCCGCGCCAGCGCGCCGTGAAGAAAAAGGAGGCAAGATAGCGGATCAAGTCAAGACCAAGGTTAAGCAAAGCACAAACAAGAATGGAACTCTTATCGAAGCGCTTGCGCCAGCGGTGCCAAGCGTGCAACTGTTTGCAGATAAACAAGGAGGATTATAAAAATGACTCGCTCCAAGAGAACGATGTGGCTAGCCGCACTCACGTGCAGCCTGGTATTGGTGTTGTTAGGGGTAATCTCCGCTTGTGGCCCAACGGCACCCCAAGTGATTGAGGTGACCAAGGAAGTCATCAAGGAAGTTGAGAAAGAAGTTAAAGTCGAGGTGACCAAGGAAGTCGTCAAGGAAGTCGTCAAAGAAGTCACCCCCATACCGCCTTCCAAGTACAGCGAAGCGCCACAACTGGCCGAGCAGGTCAAAACTGGCAAACTGCCGCCGGTTGAGGATCGCCTGCCCAAGAACCCGCTGGTGGTTCTGCCAGTCAAGTCAGTCGGCCAGTACGGCGGCACCTGGCATCGCGGCTGGTCAGGCATCAAGGACTATCACTGCTTCGGACGACTCAACTATGAGCCGATGCTGCGCTGGCCGCGCGATCCCAAGGACCCGGTGCAGCCGGGCCTGGCCGAGAAATGGGAATGGGCAGATGGCGGCAAGACGCTGACGCTCTACCTGCGCGAGGGGCTCAAGTGGTCGGATGGCGCACCGTTCACCGTCGACGACATCATCTTCTGGTGGGAGGACATCGAGAACGATCCCAAGATCACCAGCGCGCCTCACGCCGAGTGGGTGGTCAAAGGCGAGAAGATGACACTGGAAAAGGTGAATGATCTCACCATCAAGCTCAAGTTCGTCGCCCCGAACGGCCTGGCTGAAACAGTCGGCCTGGCCTTTCACGGCAACCAGTGGCCACTGGGCTTTGAGCGCTTTGGCTTTTTCGCTCCCAAGCACTACCTGGAACAGTTCCATCCCAAGCACAACACGAGCGCCACCTACGAGATATTCGAAGAAAAGGCCATGGACTATAACACCGAGCGCCCAGTCATGACGCCCTGGCAGATCACCGACTGGAAGACGGGCGCCGACCACATGCTGGCCACCCGCAATCCGTACTATTGGAAGGTAGACGTCGAGGGCAACCAATTGCCGTACATTGACGAGCTCTACTTCTACCTGGTCGAGAACACCCCGGCCATCAACTCCCTGGCCCTGGCCGGCAAGATCGACATGCAAGCCCGCAGCATCGCGCTGGCGCAGTACCAGGTCTACCAGCAAAACGCCGAGGCGAACAACTATCACATGCTGTTGTGGGTCAATGCCAACGCGTCGCACATGACCTTCTTCCCCAATCAGAGCTACAAGGACCCCCAGTATCGCGAGTTGCTGCAGAACGCCAAGTTCCGCCAGGCGCTTTCACAGGCTCTCGACCGCGACCTGATGAACCAGGTAGCCTGGCTGGGCCAGGCCGAACCACGCACGATCACCGTCGTACGCGACTCGGCCTTGTTCCAGCCTGACATCGAGAAGCTGTACGCCGAGCAAGACCTCGCACAGGTCAAGGCACTGCTCGACGAGATCGGGCTAAAGGTAGGTGCCGGCGGCATGCGCACCTTCGCGGATGGCACCAGGATCCAACTCGTCATCGAGACGATGGAGACCGGTGGCCCCATGTTGGACGTCATCAACCTGGCAGCCGAAGCCTGGACGGCGGCCGGCGTCGACACCAAGGTCGAGTCCATGTCGCGCGACGTGTACTGGCCGCGTGCCTGCGGCAACGAGGTCATGATCTCCACCTGGAGCACCGACCGCGGCCTGGTGCCTATGGTTGACCCGATCTACCAGTTGCCTTTCGACGAGCGCTCGTGGATGGCGCCGGCCTTTGGCATCTGGTACAAGACCGGCGGCAAAGAGGGCGAAGCGCCCTCGGCCGAGATGAAAGAGTTGCTGGATCTGTACGACCAGTACCGGTTGACCGTCGATCCGGACGAGCAAGTCAAGATCGGCAAGCAGATCGTCCGGCTGTCGACCGAGCGCCTCAACGCCATCGGAACGTGTGGCCAGTCGCCACAGCCAGTTGTGGTCAAAAACTATTTCTACAATGTCCAGGAAGACTTTACCACTGACTGGATCGTCATGGCCCCCGGCACGCAGGATCCATCTCACTACTGGATCGACGTGGCAAAGGTCAAATAACGCTACATTGTGGAGGAGCCTGCTTGGGCAGGCTCCTCCCTTGTATCTATGTGATGAGGGACATTCATGTTAGCCTATATCCTGAGACGTCTCCTGGTAATGATCCCGACCATCTTTGTCGTCTCGATCGTCACGTTCATCATCATCCAGTTGCCGCCGGGGGATTTCTTTACCACGCTGCAGGCTGAGGTAGCGGCAACCGGCGGGGGACAAGACAAGGAGACGATCAAGCAACTGCAAACGATCTACCAATTGGACAAACCGTGGCACATCCAGTACTTGCGTTGGGTTTCCGGTTGGTTTCGACTGGATTTTGGCTACTCGCTCGAGTGGAAAGCGCCGGTTTGGGATGTGATTGCCAGCAAGCTAGCCTACACGCTTTACCTGGGTCTCCTAGCTCTGCTTTTCACGATGGCGGTATCCATTCCCATCGGCATCTACTCGGCCACGCACCAATATTCCATCGGCGACAATCTGTTGTCAGCGATTGGCTTCTTGGGGTTGTGCCTGCCCGGTTTCCTGGTGGCGCTGCTGTGGATGTTCCTGGGCATCGTCGTGCTACACTTTGACGTGGGCGGGACCATGTCACGCGGTCTTGAGAACACCCCCTGGACGTTGGAGAAAGTGGGAGACTACCTGAGCCATCTATTGCCGGCGGTGGTCGTGCTGGGGCTGGCGAGCACGGCTCAACTGCAGCGCATCATGCGCAGCAATCTGCTGGACGTATTGGGGCAGCAGCACATCATCACGGCCCGCGCCAAAGGGCTCAAGGAACGCAAAGTCATCAACAAGTACGCCGTGCGCGTGGCCATCAACCCGCTGATCAGCGTGTTGGCACTCGAGATTCCCAAGATTATTGGCGAGTCGGCCCTGGTAGGCATCGTGATGATGCTGCCCACGTTGGGGCCGGTCTTTTTGCGTGCCCTGCTCAGCCAGGACATGTACTTGTCCGGAACGATCTTGCTGGTCATGACCGTGATGCTGATGTTGTCCAACCTGGTAGCCGATATCCTGCTGGCCTGGGTTGACCCGAGGATCGTTTACACATGAAAGACATAGCGAGCACGTCTCAAGAGTTATTCAAGCTGTACGAGAAAGGGCCTCAGGCCGAAGCCGAAGAGCCGATCGTCGACCTCAAGACCGGCAAGCCGATCGAGAGCATCTATGCCGCTTCGCAGTGGCAGTTGATGTGGCGCAAGTTTCTCCGCAACAAGGCCGCTCTTGGCGGCGGACTCGTCGTCCTGCTGTTTTACCTGTCTGCGCTGTTCGCCAATTTCCTGGCGCCTTATACCCTGACCACTCGTTTCAGGAACAACATCTACATGCCGCCGCAGACCGTCCACTGGTTCGACGGCGGCCGCTTTCAGCCATTCGTCTACGACGCCAAGTTGACCTTCAATAAAGCTGATTTGAGCCGGACGTACACGCCAGACCCGGACAAAAAACTGCCCATCCGATTCTTTGTCCGTGGCGAGCCACACAAGTTGTTCGGCCTGATCCCGACCGACGCGCACCTGTTCGGCGCCGAGGGTGGGGCCGAGGGTGGGCCCATCTGTCTGCTGGGCACCGACATGCAGGGGCGCGACGTGCTGTCGCGCATCCTGTTGGGCAGCCAGGTCTCGCTGACGATCGGCCTGGTGGGCGTTGTCCTCAGCCTAGCCTTGGGATCAATCATGGGCCTGGTCTCCGGTTATTACGGCGGACGGGTGGACGATTTGGTGCAGCGGATCATCGAGTTGATCCGCTCTTTTCCGGCTATTCCCTTGTGGATGGCACTGTCGGCGGCCATTCCTCACGAGTGGGGCGATCTGCAAACCTATTTCGCCATCACCGTCATCCTGTCCTTAATCGGATGGACCTGGCTGGCCCGGCAACTGCGCGGGCAGGTGCTGGCGTTGCGCAGCGCGGATTTCGTCTTGGCGGCCCGGATGGCCGGCGCCAGCGATCGATGGGTCATCTTCAGGCACCTCGTCCCGGCCACTTTGGGGCAGATCATCGTCGTCTCGACGCTGGCCATGCCGTCCATGGTCCTGGCCGAGACGTCCTTGAGTTTCTTGGGACTGGGGCTGCGCCCCCCCATCACCAGTTGGGGCGTGTTGATCAACGAGTCCCAGAACTACCAGACGCTCGCCTATTATCCGTGGCTGTTCATCCCGGCTCTCGTCCTGGCTATCTGCATCTTTGCCTTCAGCTACCTGGGCGATGGCTTGCGCGACGCAGTCGATCCTTATACGATATGAGTGACCAAGATGAAAGATGATCAGCGACCCTACCTGGTTCGAATCGAAGAACTCAAGACTTATTTCCGCACCCTGGATGGGACAGTCCGGGCAGTGGATGGCGTTTCGCTAGACATCAAGCCGGGCGAGGCGCTCGGCCTGGTCGGCGAGTCTGGCTGCGGCAAGAGCGTGACGGCCTTTTCGATCCTGCGCCTGCTGCCCAAGACGAGCCGCATTGCCCAGGGCAAGATTCTGTTCGACCGGGGTGCCGGCGAGGCGCCGATCGACCTGGCCACGGTCGACCCCAACGGCGACCTCATCCGCAGCATCCGGGGCAACGACATCGCCATGATCTTTCAGGAACCGCTGACCTCACTCAGCCCGGTGCACACCGTGGGCAGCCAGATCGCGGAGGCGGTCGAGCTTCACCAGTGCATGTGCAAAGAAGACGCCAAGGCCAGGGCGATCAAGATGCTGGCGGAGGTGGGCATCGCCATGCCCGAACAACGCTACGGCGAGTATCCTCACCAATTTTCGGGCGGCATGCGCCAGCGCGCCATGATCGCCATGGCGCTTTCCTGCAACCCGGCCCTGCTCATCGCCGACGAGCCCACCACGGCCCTGGACGTCACCATCCAAGCCCAGATCCTCGAGCTGATGAAACAACTCCAGCGCGACATGGGAACAGCCATTCTGATGATCACACACAACCTGGGGGTGATCGCCGAGATGTGCAGCCGGGTGGCGGTGATGTACATGGGAAAAGTGGTGGAGATGAGCGATGCACGTACCATCTTTCGCAACCCGCTCCACCCCTATACGGTCGGGCTGATGCGCTCGATCCCGCACATGGGCCTGCGGGTCAAAGACCGCCTGACCCCCATCCCAGGCACTGTGCCCGATCCC
>JAFGFO010000334.1 GCA_016931085.1 Thermoflexales bacterium | reverse complement strand
TGCGCACCACGCGCTCCAGCATGTGGATGCCGCTGATGTCACAGTTCTCCACGCTGTGCATCCTGAGCAGCAAAAAGCGCCGGCCGGACGTGCGCTCCAGGTAAGCTCGCACGCGGTCTTCGACGTGGTTGACCGAGCCAAAATACAGGTCGCCGTGGACTTCGACGATTTCCAACTGGGGGCAGGCTGGCTTGTCCAGTTGAGGGACAAAATGCTCAAAGCTTTCGTCCGGCAGCACGGCCCGCACACGCGGGGTGCTCGTTTTAAGCAGATAGTGGGCCAGCGACACCGCGATGCCGCTCAGCACCGCGTACTCGAGTGGCAAGGCCAGGGTGGCCAGCAGCGTCACGGCCATGATGAGCCGGTCGCCGGCTGGCCCGCGCCAGATGCGGCGCATCTCGCGATCGTTGATCAAGCGGCGCGCCACGAGCATCACCACGCCGGCCAGGGCTGCCAGGGGGATGGAGCTTGCCAGTGGGGCCAGGACGAGCACAGCCAGCAGCACAAACAAGCCGCTGGCCACGCTGGCCAGCGCGCTGCTCGCCCCCGCATAATAATTGACCATCGAACGGGCCGGCGAGCCAGAGCAGACATAGCCGGAAAACAACCCACAGGCGATGCTGGCCAGCCCTTGCCCAACGAATTCCTGGTTGCTGTCGATCCGCTGGCTGGTCTCGCCGGCAATGGTGCGGGCGACCGACATGGCTTCCACCAGGCCGATCGCGGCGATCGCCAGCGCACCGGTGGAGAGCTGGGCGACCGCACCCCAATCCAGGAGGGGCAAGCGAGCCAGTTCCGGCAGGCCGGGCGGGAACGCGCCGACCACCTTGACCCCCAAGGTATCCAATCTCGCCAGCCCCACCACCGCCGCGGCAACCACGAGCGAGGCCAGGGTGCCGGGCAGCCGCCGGTGCAGTCTGGGCGCGAGCAGTGTCACCGCCATGGCGCCCAGGCCCACCAGCAGGCTGGGCCAGTGCAGCGTGGGAAGAGCCTGTGCGATATTGGCAAGCGTCTGATCCAAGCGAGCCGTCGAGGGCAAGTCGAGGCGCAGCAGATGGCGGAGTTGGTTGAAAAAGATCAGCAGGCCGGCGCCGGCCGTGAAGCCGACGACGACCGAGTCGGAAACGAAATCGGCCAGCTTGCCCAGCCTGGCCAGCCCCAGCCCCAGTCGGACGAGGCCCACCATCAGTGCCAGCAGGCCGGCGCGGGCCAGGTAATCTGGCGTGCCGGGCTCACCCAAAGAGAGCAAGACGCTGAGCACGAGGAGCGAAGCGGCGTTGGACGGGCCGGTTTGCAGTTGGTTCGACGATCCCCACAGGCCGCCCACGATAGAGCCGACGATAGCCGTGTACAGGCCCACCTGGGGGGGCAGCTCGGCGATGAAGGCGTAGGCCATGGCCTGGGGCAGCGCTATGGTGGCCACCGTCAGGCCGGCCACCAGGTCCGGCCCCAAGTTCTCGCGGCGATAGGCGCGCAGGATATGCAACGGGCGTAAGAAGAAATTCAGCGCCGTCACAGCAGTGCTCATAGATGTATGGTACCATACGCGGGCGGGAATTGCAACTAATCCAGCTCGTAGCGTGTTGCGCGGCCAAGGCCGACCGCCTTGAAGATGCCTCGCTCCACCAGCTCGATCAGGTCCCGCGCGGCCTGGCGTTGGGCAACGCCGGTCAGCTCGCGATAGCCCCGGTTGGTGATGGCGCCGTGTTCCTTCACGTAGGCCAGGGCCTGCTGTTGGCGCTCGTTGAGGCACTCTTCGAGTGGCCACGAGGCCGCGTCGCCTGGCACTAGCTCTTGCGCCAGGGCCTGGAAGGCTCCCAGCAAACCCTGATCGTTGGCCTCTTGCGCGATCGCCAAGCCTTCTCGGAAGTAACGCTCAGCCTGGGCTGCATCGCCAAGCCTGGCATAAGCTTCGGCCAAGTCGTGGCAGATACACGCCTGCCAATCCCGGTTTTTGCACGCCACAAGATTCGTATAAGCCTTCTGGTAAGCCACAATGGCTTCCTGGTAACGTTCCTGGAAGAAATAGCAATTGCCGATTCCTTTATGGCAAACTCCCCCAAGGTACTGATTACCCATTTTGCTGGCCAGATCTTTGCCCTGCTCGAGGTACTCGAGCGCCCGCTCGTGCTGTCCCTGATAGGCATAGTCCATTCCCAGATTATAGGCCATCTTCATCATCCGCTCATTGTCCCTGAGCGCTGTAGCCGCTACCCAGGCCTGCATACGGTGCTCGACGGCGCGCGGATAGTCTTCGCGGCGGTTATACAGCTCACCCCAGGCATTGTGCAAGTCGGCCCAATTTTCCTTATCGCTGCGTTGGACGAGCGCCTCGGCGCGCCGGAGGTTCATTTCGGCTCGCTCCAGGTCTGGGCTATCTTGGAGGAAAATGAAGGCGCGGTGAATATACATCTCGGTCAAGAGTCGATCTTGGGCACTCGCTTGTCCCCCAGGGGCCACCTCTTCCAGGAGTGCCACCCCCTCATCATAGTGGGCCAGGGCCTCGTCGACGTTTTTGCCTTCCAGCACCTTGGCCCGCCGGTAATAGGCCTCGGCCCGCGTACGCGCATCACCGGCTTGCAAAGCCCCGCCATACTCTGCCAGGGCAGCGTCGAAATTGTGGATCAACTCAGCCACCTGGCCGGCGACGATCTTGAGCCGCGCCCAGGTGTTTTCCCCCAGCTCAGCGCGGCGGAACTCGGCCAGGCCCTCGTACAGTTCCTCGACGTGCATGTCGCGCATGGCATCCTGGGCATGGGCGATGAGCATGTCGGCGGCTCGCTCGGCCGCGTTGGCCTGGTGCAAGTGATGAGCCGCTTCAACGTAGTCACCTTGTTCCTCATAGTGGTTGCCGGCTGCTCGCTGCCAGGCCTGGCGTTCCTCGGGGGACAACAAGCTCAGGAGATAAGGCCGCGCTTCTGGATGGACCATGACGGACGTTCCCTGCTCGTTGCTGACCAACAGGTAAGTCGTGGCCAGGTCGAGCACGCTGTGCTGGATGTCGCCCATAGCCGCCTTATCGGCCATGTGATGGAGAACGTCGATCGAGACAAAATGCCGAAAAACGGCCGCGATACGCAGGAGCAATTGCGCGTTGGGAAGGTGACGGGCGTAACGATCGGCCAGCGCGTAGGCCTTGCGCTCGCGGGCGAACTTGAGGGCGGCAATTTCTTCGCGCAGCACCTTGCCCACCGCCTCGACGGCCTCCTGGCGGCGTTGGTAGACGGTCGGCTCCTGGACGTACATCCAGGCCGCCAGATCGGCCAGGGTGATGGTCGTCTTTTTGTCCAGCTCTCCCCGCAGGGTTGGGTTCTTGTCTGGATCCTCGCGCGTGTAGGGATTCTTGTCCTTGTCGCTGTTGATGTAGTAGGCGTGCAAGACGTGAAAGCGCTGCCAGGCATAATCGGTCCAACTGGGAGCACCGGCTGGCCGCAGCCGGTCGACGGCCCAACGCAGCACAGACATGAGTGCCTGGCCGCGCCCATCCGGGCTGATCGGCTCGTTGCTCAGGAAGCAGTCCTCGACCAGGCCGCCGGCCGCCAGCGGCGACGTGCCCAGCTCAGTCACGTCGCCGTCCCGGCAGAGCTTGAGCGCCTTGCCAACCAACGCACTCAATTCCTGGTCGGGCATCGCGAGTAAAATCGTGTCATTCATCGGTATCTCCTGGTCTAATCATGCCATAGTATAAAGCAGAAAGGCGCAAAAGAAAAGCCATTTGCAGAGGAAATTTTATTGCGGGACAATGGCGGGTGTGATAAAATGGAAGAATAAAACGTGAAACGTAATGCGTAAAACGTGATATGAAGACATTCAAGACTTGTCTCATCATCGTCACTTTGATAGTGGGGGGAGGGCTAATGGCGGGGGTCTTGGCATGGAGCAGCCAGGCGAGCGCCTATGCCCCGGCCCACCCGGCCTGGCTGGATGCGTCCGTGCCGGCCGCCAGGACTGGGGCAGCCACGCTCCCCTTGACGTCCGCCAGCTTGCTGGCCATCTACGCCCTGGCCTTTGACACTCCGCCGGCCAACACTACCAGCCTGGGCTCGCTCGCCCCGGACACGTTGGAAGGTATCCAGCAGGCTAGCGCCGGCGATCCGGGCAAAAAGGCGCTCGTCCTGGTGGACTTGTACGGTCCAGACAACACCTATATACTGGTCATCGGAAACGGCGTTATCACACCTGTGAGCGGGCTGCCCGACAGCAATGGCATCCTTTCAAGCACGCTGAACGAGTACGACATGGCCGCTAGCGCCGCCATGGGAGGTTTTCTCAAGTGGGCTTTAGACAGTCAGGCCGCCGCCAGCACCACCGTTGTGCTCTCGTACATCGGTCACGGCATCGCCCTGGCACCGGCCATCGACGATATCGAGAGAATCTGGGCAACTACCCCCCCGGCGCCAACCGCCACCCCGCCCACAACGGCGTCTCCACTGCCAGTCAAAAAAGGCGTGCATCCCAGCTTCACCGACCATACCCCTCGGCGCAGCCTCATCGCGCCTGAGGCGTTGGCCGCCGCGCTAGATTTCGCCACCAGTGGGGGGCAAAGGCCGATCGCCAGCTTGAACCTGGTACACTGCTTTGCGGCCACAATCGAAGAGTTGTACGCACTGCGACCCTACGTTGCCACCATGACAGGCTCGCCCAACTATACTTACTTCGATCCAGGGATGCCGGGCCAGGCGTTGAGTGCGCTCTCGCCTGCCTTGTCTGCGGGGGAGATCGCCAGCGCAACCATCCAAAGCTACGATGCGGTACTGGCGGCAGCCGACGACCCGGCCACGGCTTGGGACGACCACCCTCGACTGCTGGTCGCCGTGGACAGCAGCCGGCTCCAGCCCGTCGTAGAGGCGTGGGACACGATGTCGTTTTATATCCTGGAAGGCTTGGCCCAAGACAGCCGAGGCACGCGTGAGAAAATCCAGCAGGCCTATGCGCCGGCCGGCAAGTACGACAGCACTTTTTGCAACCAGGATTGGGAGTGTGATACGCCGGACGCGCTGGTGGATATGGCCAATTTTGCCCAGGGCCTGAACGCCGCCTTTGGTGCCACTTCACCGGTGGGCACCTGGGCCACCACGGCCACCGCGCGCCTGCAGGCCGCTGTCATCGCCAGCCAGGCCGCCGACGGCGTGCCCTGGTTTGCCGCCCCGCTGACACCCACGTGGCACCTGGAGGGTCGCAGCGGGATCGGGCTGTTCGCAGATTTCCAGGGGATCACGTTCAGCGTCCCGGCCAGCGGGAGCACGCCTGTCACATACCTGAGCTTGCAGGCCCAGTGGTACACCGATACAGTGAGCGCCGATAATCCCTTCCCCTACAAATTTGTGCAAGACACTCGTTGGGACCAGGCCCTGGCCCGGTTCTGGGAGGGCACCCGCCTGCAAAGCCTGACTTGCCTGCCTAACCTGCCGCCGGCGACGCAGCCCGGCGAGCTATCTGTAGAGCACATCATCGCCCCTCTGCCAGGGACAGCTAAACAAGGGGCGCCGGTCTGGCCATCAGCGGCCATCCACACCGCTCACACCGTCAAGAACCCTCAGTTGTCGTTTGCCGTGGTGCAAAGCGACACGCTCGTTTTTTGGGACGCGGTTGGCCTGGGAGACATGGTAACCGGCACTCACCAGGTCGAGGCGTCGCAGCTCTGGGTGCCAAGCGTCAGCGGGCCATTTACGCTCACCGTGACCGTCGATCCAGACGACCGCGTGGTCGAGACCGACGAGGAAGATAACGTGTGGACAATAGTAGATGATGTTTGGAGTGCAAGCTGGCCCCGCCCTATCTTGACAGCCAGCACGAGCAGCCAACAGCAATGGCTGGCTACCATACAGCCTAGCCTGGAGCTGGCCCAAGACCCAAGCACCTGGCCGCTCGCTCAAAGCCTGGCAATCCAGGTTTACCAGTACACCACCAGCACGCAGGTGGCGACCGCCCACCTGCTTGGCGAGCAAATCTGGCACAAAATCGCCCTGCCGCTGAGCCCTTTCACCCTCACACTGCCCCTTACGACAGCGCCTGGGCCGCTCGTGCTTCACATCTGGGGCTGGTCAGCCGGCGGGTGGAGCCAACGCCCGGCGGTGGTCGAATTCAACTATGTGCCCCCAGCCACGCCCATCCTCAGCGGCACGCAGCACACTTATCTCATGGAACTCGAGCGGGGTGACGACCTTACCTTGGCGTTGGACGTGGCGACCGGTGGGGATGCCAATCTGTTTGTCTGGGATCCATACACTGGTGACTCGCCCGCCTGGCAAGCAGTAAAGGCTGGCGACGACGTGTTGACCATCGACCCGGCCCCGTTCGAGGGGCGATATATCCTGGGGGTATATGGCCAGACGAGCGCCACCTACACACTGACCGTCGTCCACGACGGCCAACCCGGCTTGGCACAAACCACCGGCTCAGACCACCTCGTCGCCTACGTCCCCCCTACCCGCCCAGCCTTCATCCCCCCCATCTACCAGGTGCCGGCTTTCTCACCGGTAACCCTCGTCTACTTGCCTCTTATAATTAACAATTAACAGTTAATAATTAACAATTAACCATTAATCAGCTTCAGCACTTCCGGCAGAAGCGCCTGGCTGGTCGCCAGCGCCTCGCCGCCGTGGATGGTCGGATTCCCCTGCCAATCGCCGAAATAGCCGCTGGCTTCTTGCAAGATAGGCGGGAACGGTCCGCAGTCCCAAACGCTCATCACCGGATCGAGCATCAGCTCCACCCGGCCGGTGGCAACCAGCAGATAACCGTAGGCGTCGCTCCAGCCAGTGCGGTACCATGCCGCCTGCTGGATGCGTTCCCAGGCCTCGGCGCGGCCGTGCCTAGCAAAGCTGACCGGGTCGGTGAAGGCGACGTAGGCCTTGGCCATGGTAGTCACAGTGGAGACGCGCGCCGGGCGGCCGTTCCACCAGCAACCTTGGCCGGAAGCAGCCGCGATCATTTCGTCCAGTGCGGGAAAGTATGCCGCGCCGACGCTGGGCTGTCCCTCGATTTCAAGGCCCAGCAGCACCGCGTACAATGGCACGCCGCGCATGAAGGACTTGGTGCCGTCGATCGGGTCGACGAACCAGCGGTGGCTGGCGCCTTCATGTCCGCTTGCGCCCAGCTCTTCGCCGACGATGGCGTGATGGGGATAGCGCGCCTGGATGCGGGCGCGGACCAGTTCCTCGGCTTTACGGTCGGCGATGGTCACCGGGCTGTCATCGGGCTTGAAATCAGGCCGCAGCCCGCTTTGAAAGTAGCCCAGCGTCAGCCGCCCAGCCGTGTAAGCGGTCTCGGTGGCAAAGCTCAGCAAAGATTGCAGTGATTCACTCATCATACCTCCTACATTTTTAGCCACAGATAGATCAGCGCACATAGCCGCGCACGAGCACCTCTCCCTCGCGCCACTCGGCCGAGGTGAAGCGCACCGGCAGCAGCTCGGCTCGCCGCAGTTGGGCCTGGATCTCGTCTTCGATAGCTTGGCGCAGCGGGCCGGGGATGGGCAAGCTCAGCTCCAGGATGTCCACCACCGGCAGGCCGTCCTTCAGCGTGACGCGCGCCTTGCCGCCGACGTGCACGCGCAGCCCGGCCAGGGTAGCGTCTCCCTCCCCGCTGACATAGTCGGGCGTGATCCTGACGCGGGGGTATTTGAAGGGTATCTGCGGGTAGCGGTCCAGGTACCATGTGATGGTCTGCTCGGCCTCCAGCTCGGTCAGCGTCACCTCCCAGCTTTCGCCGGAGTGGCTGCCGGAGTAGATGTATTCCAGCAGGGTTTCGATCTCGGGGTCGCGGATCGGATCGACGACGTAAGGCGGCTGCCGGGCCTGCAGGACAACGCCCCAGGTGTACAGGTTGGCCGCGATCAGGGCGAGCGCGATCCACAGGTTAGGGTGACCCAGGATAGATTTTATAGATTTCATTTCATCAGCAACTGCAAGCCGGCGATGCCGGCTGGCACGATGGCAGCCAGGCAAGCCAGTCCCCAGATGGCCACTGTCCGGTTCGAAAGCGCGAACTCGAGCTCGACCGGCTCGGCCGGCAGCTCGCCGGGCAGGCGAGCGCCCTGCGCGACCGCTCGCCCCATCCACAGCGCGGCCAGTCCCAACACGACCAGCAGCGCCAGCGTCGTGCCGGCTGCCGACAGCCCCAAGACGTCGATCTCGGGCGGCAGCTCGCCAAAGAAGCGTGCCCCGGCCAGGGTTATGACCAGCAGCGAGCCGCCATTCCACAGCGCGTGCATGCCGGCCGCCGCGCCAAAGCGGAGCAGCCAGCGGGGCCAGGCGTCCGGCTCGCCGTTCAAGACATCGCGCCAGCCCAGGCCGACCAGGCCGGCCCCCAGGGGGTGAATCGCGCTGCCCAGGGCGCGCACGACGAGGATACCGGCCCAGAAGGGCACAAAGCCGGCGTACAGCACGTTTTCCAGCGCGGCAAAGCCGGCGCCGGCGGTCGCGGCCACCAGGAAAGCATCGCGGCGAGAAAGGCGTCCGATCAGCGGCAGCGTGGCCAGCGGCTTGGCCAGCTCTTCGGCCAGGGGCGCGATGACGGCGAACTGGACAAAGGCGAAAATAAAGCCCGGGCTGGTGATGGCCGCCGACACCTTCTGGCCAGCCAGCGCGTCGAACAGCGCCTGAGCGCTGTCTCGCACAACAGCCGCCAGGCCGGCGACCAGGCTCAGCACGAGCAGGGGCAGCAGGATTTCCAACACGATGGCAATACCTACCCCGGCGGTCGCCCCCGAGGCAGCCGCCACCAGGCCGCGCCGCCAGGTCAAGCCCTCTGCCTGCGCTCCCCCCAAGAACCACGCCACAGCCGCCAGGGGCGGAAGCGCGGCAGCGACCAACAAGAGCGGCGGGAAGAACAAGCCAGGCGCGAGATTGGCGCCCCCAACGGCCAGGCCGGTGACGACGAAAAAGATAAACAGCCCTGCCATCGCCCAGGCCGCCGGCAGGCGCAGAGGGCTGGAGGGACGGCCTTGCAGCGAGCGCAGGGCGTGCAGAAAGGTTGCCCCCCCGGCTCCAACCGTCAGCGCCACAAACACCAGCAGAAACAAGAATGGGCCAGGACTATCGCCGTCCCCGGCCATCACCACCATGGGCGCCAGGCAGCAAAACCCGGCCGCGATCGGCAGCCCCGGCAGCGCCAGCAGCAAGCCGGCGATGCCGATGGCTCTTTTTAACCAGTCAGGCATTGGCCCTGTCAGGAGATTCATTGAGGCACCCCCTCACTCCCACGTCTCGAGCACTTCCAGCCAGGCCTTGATCGCCTCCAGGCGGCGCTCGATCAGCGCGGCGACAAAGACCACGATCAGGCCGATCACGCCAAAGACGATCCACTGATTGATAGATTGCAGCGAGTTGAGCAACTGCGCCACCACCGCCAGCATCACGCCCAACATGCCGGCGTAAAAGACGCGCCGCACGCGGCGAAAGCTGCCCCACCACATCGCCGCAAAGCCCTCGCCGCCCAACAGCAAGGCGTAGTGCCAGCCGAACAGCAGCGTCTGCCAAAAAAGCGAGCCCATCATCAGCAGCAGCGCCGCATAGTCCAACCAGCGCGACAGCCCCCTGTGGCCGCGTTCCCACTCCAGGTAAGCGATGCCCAACAGATAGACGCCGGCCGGCAAGGCGTACCACTGCACCCGCGCCGCGCCGTCCCATTGCTGGACGTAAAAGGCGTGCAGTGCCCAGGCCGCCAGCAGCATCCCGACTGCCACGTAACCCAGCCTCAGGCGGCGGTGGGTAAAGGCCGCGCCCACGTACAGCAGCCCCAACTGCGCCAGCACGCTCACCCACATCTGGGCAACGGGCATCTCCACGATCTGGCGGAAGGAGAAGCCAAACAGCGCTCGGACGCTCCAGGCCGCCAAATCCACGCCCAGCCAGGCCGTCAGCGCCAGGACGGCAAAGGAGAGCCAGACGCCGGAGCGCTGGAGAGGAAGCCTCCAAAGCATAAAACGTGATGCGTATTGCGTCCCACTCCGCTGCGCTTCGGGGATTGGTATATTGCGTATTGCGTATTGCGTATTGCGTGAAAGGTAAAACTCTATAGCATAGCCGGCCAGGCCGTAGACCAGTGCCAGCAGCGCCAGGGTCATTGGCAAGCCCTCGATAGGACCGTCCATGGTCGACAACCACTGCAGCAGGGCCACGACGCCCAGGCCGGTGCTGACGTACGGCAGCCAGGCAGTCTGCCAGAACGAGGCCAGGCCGGCGATCAACAGCGTGTGAACCAGCGTGACGATCGCCCCGGCCTCCGTCCGCGTCAAGCTACCCGCCTGGGCGGCGACGATGTCAGCGGCGGCCATGAGGTAAAGCGGGCGCGACCAGCCGTCAAATATATGCTTGGGGTCCAACGGCGAACCTTCGTGCCGGCGATGCTCGATAAAAGCGGCCAGGATCGCCGTGACCAGCGTGAAAGGCAAGAATCTGAGCCAGGCATAAGAGGGGTAACGCCACCAGCCCAGCTCTATGAGGAAATACAGCCCGGCCAGGTGAGCGGCCAGCGTTGTGAGCAGCAGCCAGCCCCGCAGCCGGAAGCGATAGATAGCCCAAGCGAACAGCGGTGCGGCCAGCAGCCAGTTCAGGGCCGTCAGCCCAGACTGGGAGTCCGTGAAGAACGGACTGGCGGCCGCCAGGCCAAAGCCCAGGCCGTAAAGCGGCAGCGCCCACCAGCCCAGCAGCCGCTCGGCCAGTGCCGGCCCCCAGCGCAGCGGGTCTCCCCAGGGGAAATCGCGCCAATCGCCCAGGCGGCGATCCAGCCCGAAGCCGGCGGCCAGGGCCACCAGCGCGGCAGGGAACAGGGCCAGGCCGTGATAAGCCGCCGCCACGTGCAGTTTTTGCAAGCCGATGGCATACGGGACGATGAACAGCGCACAGGCTGGCGTCAGCAGCAGCGGCTGGCGCAGCCAGGCGGCCGTCAGCGCATACAGCAGCGCCGCGCCGCCGTAGCCCCACAGCGCCCCGTCGCGATCGCGGCTGGAGGGAGGCAAGCCCAGGGCAATCAAGGCAAAGCCGGCCGTCAGGGCCGCCGTGGCATACGCCGGCAGCCGGGCGCGCCGCAGCGCCCAGGCCAGCGCCATAAAGACGGCCGCCAGGCCGATCAAGTACCAGCCGTGGCGATTGGCCGCCACATCTGCCTCAGCCAGGGCGATCAAGAGCGAAACCGGCGTCAAGGCCGCCGCCGGGTAGACCCACAAGGGATGCCTGAAGAGGCGGGCTGAAAGCAGCAGCAGCAGCACGTTGTAGAGCAAGACCAGCGCCAGCAGCGCCGGCTCGTGCGCCACCAGCAGCGTGCCCACGATGAGGGATACGTAGCCGGTGAGGTAGGCCGGCAGGCCGTAGGCGGCGGCGATTTTGCTCGGCTCGGCCTGGGAGGAGGCCGCGAATTGGGTGCGGATCCAGCGCTCCAGGCCCTGCCCGGCGGCTATTCCTAGAGGCCCAAAGGCCAGCAGCAGCAGGCCATAGTGCTCGTGGCGGGCCGCCGGCAGCAGTCCGCGCAGCAGGTACACACACCAGATGGGGAGTAGGCCCAAGGCGGGATACAGAAAGCGCGTCCTGCCTGGCAGCCAATCCGCGCCGCCGGAGCGCTTCAAGCGGCGATAGTCCAACACTGCCGCCAGGGTGTAAAAAGCGATTGCCAGCCCAAAGGAGACGCGGCTGGTGGCTGCATCGGCCACGCCCCACAAGAGAGCGAAAGGCAGCAAGACGTAGGCCACCCATCTGAGCGGCCGGGCATAAGGCTGCATATCGCGGGGTGGAGATGAAGCCAGATGGAACGGCAAACGCACGTGCGGCAGTCCCAGGCCGGCCAGGAAGAGCAGCCAGGCCAGGACAGCCCAACTGATGGCAAAGCCCGGCGTGCTCGGCTTGTCGAAGGCGAAAAAGCCCAGGTTGGTCAGGATCGTCCACGGCGCAAAGACGAGCACAGCCGCCAACGCCATAAAGCGCGCCCGCCAGAACAAGCGGGCCGAAAGCGCGTACAGGCCGGTGATCAGCAGCAGCCCGATCACAGCCCAGGTCTGCTGGATGCGCCCCCCACCCAACAACACCAGGTTGCGCACCAGCGCCAGGCCGATGACGCCGGCCGAGGCAATCCAGCCGGTCACCAGCAGGGGGCGCCGGTACAAGCGCCAGGCCAGGCGAACGTAAGCCAGTTGGCGGCGGCTAGCTCCCCTGGCTTCGACGAGGGATATCCACCAGGCCGAGCGAGGGCGAGAGCCGCGCAGCCAATGCAGCGCGCGCTCGGCCAGGACGAAGGCGACCACGGCCAGCGCCAGCTTGGCCGCCGAGGAACCGCGCCCCTGGCTGTAAGCGATGGCGACAAAGCCCACCCCGCCCGCCACCAGCCAGGCGGCCACGTGCCCCCAGCGCTCCTTGTACCTGCCCCAGGCGTACAGTCCGTACACAAGGCCCAACACCAGTTGGTTGGCTGCCCCCCACATGCGCATCCCGTCCGTCCAGGGAATTTCGCGGACGAGATCGTAAAGCGGGCGGATGTACACGCGCTGCAGCACTGCCAGGCTAAGCAGGTGAGCGGCCAGGTAGAGCGGTGCCAGGAAGCGCACGGTGAAAACAGGCGAGCGCCGCCGCTCGGTCCACAAGCCGGCCAGGATATACACAGCGACCAGCAGCGCCAGGGCCAGGCTCACGCCGTCGAAGCCAACACCCTGCCGGTGGAGCAAAAGCCCCAAGCCCCAGCCGGTGACCAGCCCGCCCGGCGCCAGCTCCCACGACTGCCGGTTGGCCAGCGCATCGGCCAGGTAAAGCAGGCCGGCGCTCAGCAGGCAGGCCGGCAGGGTCACGACGCGCAGGGCAGCCACCTGGGCCGCCACGGGAGCGGCCACGCTGACGGCCAGGCCGGCCAGGTACCACGGCCAGCGATAGGCTCGCTCCAGGCGAGCCAGGGCGTAACTGAGCGCCAGCATGGCCCAGGCCAGGGCCGCCAGGATTTGGGGGAAACTGGACCCCACCCACCCGTGATCGATAAACAGCACCCACAGCCAGAGCGGCAGGGGCAGAGCGGTAAACCAGTGGAATACGGGCACTTGGCGTGCAAGCTTAGACCTGACACTTGCGCCTGCGCGCAGTGCAGGTGAACCTGAAACCTGCGACCTGCCTGCCCTGGCGGGTAGGCCAGGGAAACCCGCTTGCCCGCGGTGCGCCAGCCAGGCCCCCCAGGCCGACAGGCCCAGCCAATTGCCCAGTGCGTAGATCAGGCCATCACCGTCGTAAGGGAAAAGCGGCGGCAGGATGGCCAGGGCGGCAATCGTGTAGGCAGCCACAACCAAGGGCTTGGCGAAGGCCACCTGGGTGGGACGGTTGCCCACGTTGATGGCCACGATGACGTGCGCGATGGCCAGCGTGGCCCAGCCCAGCGACAGTTGAGACATCTCAAGCCCCAGCTCCGTCATGGCAAACGTGGCCGCCGAAAACGAGAGCAGCGAAGCACCGTAGAGATAGCCGGGCCGCTGCCAGAGCAGGGCCGCCAGCACGACCGCGCCGGCCAGCACGGCGTGGCTGCTGGCGGCCGCCGCGCCGCTGTCCAGGTCGGTGAGCGACCAGAGCGCGGCGGCGACGAGCAGCACCACACCCCCGACCGTTGCCGTGCGCCCGTGAGCGTGGAGTACCGGGTCGTCCTTGCGAGCCAGCCAGGCGTGCCCGGCAAAGAAATAGAGCCACACCAGGCCGGCCCAACCCAAGGCGTGCCAGGCCGGGTTGATCCCGGCCCGGTCGAACCAGGCCGCCTGGGCCATATAGGTCGCGACAGGCAGCGAGAGGGCCGCCAGCAGCCCCAGGCTGCGGCTGCGGTGGTAGACCGCTCCCCAGCCAAGAATAAAGCCCCCTACCCACCAGGTAACCGTCATCGCATAGTGGAGCGTGTCAAACACATGGCGGTCGATGGTGCGCCAGCCAAAGCTCAGCGGCATCAAGATGCCGGCCGCCAGCAGCGCCATGCGGCGCAGGGGATCGGCAAAGAGCGGCTTCAAGCGGGTAGCCAGGACAACGAAACCCGCTGCCAACAACGACAAGGCCGCCACGCGCCAGTCGAGCGAGAGGCCAAGAACTTGGTGGCCAACCTCGGCCAGCGCCAGGGCCGTGCTGCCGGCGGCCGTGCCCACCAGGTAGCCAAAAATTTGGCTGCGGATGATCAGCGTGACGACGATATAGGCCACCAGGCAGCACAAGGAGGTCAACAGCCAGAAGGATGGCTCATAGTCGGGTGGAATATCAAAATTGACGTAAACCGTGTAGAAATCGATGGGTATAAACAGCGCGGCGATCGCGCTCCAGGCGATGCCAGTGCGATAGAGCCGCATCTTGATGCGAAAATACCAGCCCAGCCCAAAGAATACAATGGTAAAGAGAACAAGAAAAGTCACTCGCCACAGCGCCGAGTAATCTTTCCACCCTCCAGCGACGAAGGACAGCGCGGCCGCAAACATCAAAAAGGGGCCCAGGATAAGCAGTGCTTGCAGCGTGCGCTCGGAAAACAGCGTGCGCTGCAGGCGATCGCGCAGAGGCACGCGTGGGACGGCCGGGAGGGGAGGCGTGAGAGAAGGCGGAAGGGAAGGCGCTGCAGGCTCAGGCTGAGGCTCCGCCACCGGCTGTACCTCAACCGCCGGCTGTACCTCAGCCGCCAGTTCTGGGCGCAGGCCCAGCTCGATCTCGAGCGCCTCGCGCTGAGCCTGAAGCGGGCGGCACACTCGCTCTTCGGCCTCGGGTGTGACAAAGCCGTCGTTCTGGCTCAGATAGTCGAGCGCTTCGAACAAAAAATTGACCACCGCCAGCCGTTCGGCGTCGATCTGGGGATAGGCGGGGCGCTCGTGGCCCTCGAGCTGCTCGAGCAAATCGGCGATCTGCTCCTCAACCTGGGCGATCAACTTTTGAGCCACAGCCGGCTGCAGCAGGTCGGTCTTTTGCCAGCGGGCCAGCTCGCGGCGCAGCGTTTCGCGTTGAAAAAGCTCGGGCCAAGCCTTTTCGGCCTCCGCCGGGCTAAAGGGCGGCAGGCGCAGGCCCAGCCTGATCTCTAGCTCGCGCTGGCGGGCCTGGTACTGGCCGCGAATGGCGGCCTGGGCAGCCTTGTCGGGCAGTTGCCAGGCAGCGATTTCGTCCAGCAGCCAGTCGATGCGAGCCAGCTCCTCGACCAGGGCCGGCTCACCCGTGAAGCCGCACGCGGGGCACGGCTCGCCTAGGGTAAAATTCGCTTGGTCACAACTTGGACAGCGCATACAGCTTGATTATAGCTCAATTTGTGTAAAGGTAAACCTCATCCACTCACCCGCTGCGTACCACCAGCGGCAAGTAGACCGGATAGCCCACGATCGTGAAATGTAGTTGAATAGTGTTCGTCCGCTCGTCTGTGAGCAAGACCTTGCCCCACTGCCCTACGCGCAGGCGCAAATCGCTGGTATCCACCCCGTAGTGGCCACCCACGTCGGCCTGGACGTGACGGACAATGGGCTGGATGGGCCCTCCCCAAAAGGTCACCTCGAGCGTGCTGAAGGGGGGCGCCAGGCCTTCCATGACCTGCCGGCCATAGTCGTGATGGACCGTCAGGACAGGCACGCTAAACGTCATTACCCCGGCGGGATGCTCCAACACCAACTGGTCGCCACCCTGAACCCGATTGTTTCCAAAATCAGCGCTAAAGGAACCACCCCCACTCCAGGTGGTGCCTGTAAAGATCCCCTTGAGCGTTCCATCCCTGGCTTGCAAGCTTAGCGTGATAGGGATGCCCCCAACGCCAGCGCTGCCGTTTACATAATGACTGTCCAGGACAATCATCCAGTGAGGTGTGGCAAAGTCAAGGTTGACCAGGTGGTCTTGGTCACTCACATAAGTGAGCGTGCCGTTGACGCCCGACGCCGGCAGGCTGGAGAAAGAGGTGGTATACAAGCCAGTCGCCGTCGCGGTGATAATTTTGGAACAATCATACTTCTCCCAATTCCATACCCTCACTTGCAAACGAGCGCCCGGGGGCGCTTGTCCATACACCTGTGCGCCGGGCAGATCCACCATGGCCGATAAGAAAGGCAGGGGAAGGCGAAAAGTCTGCACCGGCGTCGTGACCACGAGCGTGTCACCTGGCATGGGCATCGCCGGCAGCACTCCATACAGTACGCCGCTCTCGCTCGCATAATCGCTGACCTGGGTCTTGGTAAACGGCAAGGAGGCCAGGCCAATCGTATACGGCGTGAGCGGCGGCAGCACGCCTCCCACCTGCGTTTTGTACAGGCTCACCTGCAGGCGCGGGAGAGCATCAATGGCATAAAAGCGAATCGTCTCGCTCAAGTAGTACGTTACCTGCACCCGGTCGCCAGCCGCCAGCGTGTGCCACCCGGCCAGGTCGAGCGACCAGCTTCCCTGGGCGCTCACCGTCGTCGTCAAGGGGCAGATACGAGAGTCATCATTGATCAGCAGCCAGAGCACACCCCCCGGTGGCGCCTGGCCGCTAAGGGCGTTGGCAACTGGGTCGAGCGAGACGCTCAGCTCGGGCACCGGCATGGTCAAGGTTGCGCCGGTCAAGGACCGGGGCATGGACATCACCCTCGAGGAATAAGGGCAGCACTCGATCTCGATGGCATCGCCCGGCAATATAGAGACAGGGCGACCCTCGCGATCCTGTAGAAGCAGCCGCTTTGAGTGTCCCACATAGGAGGGTCCCACCTCGGCTTTGATGTATCCATGGCTATCGAGCAAGCGCGCACTCGCTCGAGAGCAATCGCCATAACCTCCAACCTCCAAAACATTTCCGCCCACCTGGGCAGACTGCACGTAGGGGACATTTGGCAGGGGCGCCTGGAAAGTGCGCACGACGGTGTGGCCATCCGGCGTGGCCAACTCAACCTCGCCCCAGGTATGGGCAGTGAAATCCAGCCAGCCGCTAAAGTCAGCCAGGTACTCGCCCTGGGCCGTGGCCGTGACAAGCAAGGTATGGCCATAAGGATAGCCGCCTCCCAGCGCTTCCAGGCCATGCAGGCTTGCAAAAGGGCCAGGGTAAACACTGACGCTTACTTTCAGAACAGCGCCGGGCGGCGCACGCCCGGACACGCTGTCGGCAGCCGCCTCAGCCTGGGCCGTCAAGACAGGCAAGCTGAGAGCGACTTGCACGCCGCTTGGCGTGGCCAGGGTGACGATATCTCCACCCTCCAGGATCACATAATGCTGGAAGTAATCGTAGCCGTATGGCGAAAAGCAACCATTTCCTGCCGTGGTAAAATGCCACAAATCTTTGAGATAGCCACTTGGGCCCTGGACAGCCAGCGTGATGGGCACCGCCATCTCGTTCACCTGTCCCCGTATCCAGTCACGCGACGAAGAAGATGCTTCACCCAGGCGTATCCACACATAAGGGACGGCAAAGCGCGTATAAGCCTGGTAGCCATCCGGCAAGGTAGCCATGACAGCCCCATAGTCGGCGCGAGCCAGGGCCAGGGAGGCCGTGAACTGCCCGCCGCTCGTGGCGGTGACCACGACCCGTCCGGCCGGCGTATTTTCCCACGGATCGTCGTCGTCAGACTGCAGCGGCCCCGTGTAGCGGATCACCTCGACCGGGCGGCCGGCCGGCGCTTGGCCCCGCACTTGCCCCAGGACCAGGTCAACACTAGTGGTGATGGTGGGAACGGTCATCGAAAACACCTGGCCGGCGGCAGAAACGACGACTCGAGCGCCGGGATGCAGACCGGTGTCCATTTCCTCGTAACGCCACCAGCTCGCCCGGAAAGACCCGTCAGATGAGCTATACCACACATACCAACCATCTTGCACGGATCCAGACGGATCCGTGACGGTGAGGGTCAGCGAGCTATTCGGCGCGGCCATCCCTTCGATGAGCGCGCCATGGATCCACACGCGCAGGAAAGGCACGCAAAAGCGCACGTAAGCGTGCCGGCCTGGCGCCTGGGTATAAGCCACGTACCCTCCATCTCGCGGGCGAAGGTCGAGGCTGGGTGACCAGTCGAGCTGGTAATCGCCAGCCAGGGAAGCCGTGACCGTGTGGCTGAAGCTGAGGTCTGGCGCTTCAAAGGGAAGCACGTACACGGTGAGCGGCTGGCCGGCCGGGGCCGTGCCGTACACGCTGTCCGTCTCGGCCTCAGCCAACCCACTCAAGGCTGGCACGGTCATGCTGGCCACAAGGCCGGCCTGCGCCACCCACACCACGTCGCCGGCGAGCAGCCCGCTCCCCCCGCCGCCTCCAGCAGCCCAGGCCCAGCCCAGGTCAGCCGAGTAAAAGTAGCCGGGATCGTCGGGCAAAGGCGTGACCGAATCATAGGCCAACCGCACGCCATCGCGGGTGAGGCTGATCGTCACTCCCGTAGCCATGGCCACGCGGCCGGCGACCCTCCCATCGGTCAAGTGGAGGTGCAACGTAGGCAAGGCCGCCTGCTTGGCCGCCGTGTCGAGTGAAGCCTGAACGATGTTCAGCCAACGCGGATCGGCCGGCGGCCCGGCCGGTGAGACGTCTCTCGGCGCCGGCGCCAGGCCTTGGTCGCCCTCCGCCGGCGCGGCCCGGGCGGTTGGCGGCACACACAAGCACAAAATCAGCCCCAGCAGAGTCGCCCCCGCCAGGGCGCCAACCATGTGTAACAAAGTAGATGTACGCATCGCTCCTTACCTCCCCTTCACCATAGACGGAAATGATCACCTTAGCGTTCCTTCTCAAAGCTGCCTGGCCATAAAGGCCACCCTGAATGGAAGGTGCTTAAATTTCGCCGTGCGCTCGACACAGAAACCCAGCCCTTCGTACCACGCCCTCAGCTCATCTTGCCCGGCGATGATGCCGAGTTCCACACGGCCGGCGCCCAGCCGGCCCGCCTGCTCCAGGACGTGCTCCACCAACGCCCGGCCATAACCCTTGTGTCTGAATCGCGGCAGAACGGCCAGCCTTTCCAGGTAACACACGTCTGGCCCGGCCTGCTCCAGCGCCACACAGCCGCAGGCATTTTCCCCCTCTTCCAGCACGTAATAGCGGAGCCCCTTCTCCAAACCGGCCTCGATCCACTCGACGGTGCAGTTGGAGGGATGGGTTGGGCAATTGCTGGGCGTGAGAGTGAAGCGCTCGGCCACGTCTCGAAACGCGACACGGATCAAGCTGGCCAGCAGCTCGGCATCGTTGGCCGTGGCGTCCCGGATCGCAAAGCCCGCCTCGCCCCCCAGCTTCTTTGTCATCGTATAATAACGCAACTCTTGCTCGTTCTCGAGCGGGATAGAATCTTCGCTCTGGGTGGCATAGCCCAGCGCGTCGTAGAAGGGCTTGGCGACGAGAGATGCCGAAAGGTCGACGGTCCTCACGCCAGCAGCCAACGCTTTTTCCTCCAGCCGGCGCATGATCAGTTCGCCCCAGCCTTTACCCTGATGGAGCGGATCCACAAAGACACGGCCGATGCTCGTGCCCGTCAGCGTCCCGGTGCCCACGATTTCGCCGCCGATCTCCACGACGACGATATAGTCGCCGGCGGCGCTGTCCACAATGCGCCCGGTGGAGTGATAGTCTTTGAAGAACGCCAGCGCCTCAGCCGGGTAGGCCGCAGCATACGAGATTTCGACCGTCCGGTCGATCAGTCGTTTTATGGCCATCAAGTCTTGCTTATTAAACTCGCGCAAGCTAACATCATCCGGCAGATGTTTACCCATCATGATCATTCCAGGATTAACAGACAAACCGTTTTTGCGGTAAAATGCCTCGGCGGCGCTGTCCCGCGAGGTCAGCAAGTAAATGCTCTCGACGTTCATCCCCACCAGGGCCCGGCATAACGCTTGTAGGATGGCCGTGCCAATGCCGCCGTGCTGATGAGCAGACGCGACGCACATTTCTTGCAGATAATAGTCCTTGCGTCGGAGCCATTGCTGCACATAGCCTGCCGCAAAGCCAAGCATCTCGTCCCCAAGCATGGCAGCCAAGCCATAGAAGCCAGGTGTGTCATACACTTGCTGCAGGCGCGCCAACACGCTGGCTTTATCCCACTCCTCGCTCCAAGGCGGCTGTTTGAAAACTGCCATGAACAACTCTGCGCAAGGGGCGATATCCTCTCGTTCGACCGGCCGTATGTTCATCGCGGGCATAACGTTTTCTAGATTGATTCTCCTTATGTAACTACTCAGGTCACAGAGATACACAGAGCAAACGGAGTTTCACGGAGCAGAAGAAGCCTTTTTAAAAAGCCTCTGTGCCCTCTGTGCACCCTCTGTGAGGCTCTGTGTAATTAAAAATGCACCAGGCTGAGTAGTTACCTCCTTATTATATCATGGCTATTCGCAAGTAGCTGATTGATGTGAAAAGCAATTATTAGACGTCAGCGACCTTATTTTTGCTCCATTGACGTGACCGCCTGTCCGGGGTAAAATTGTTTTACCCTCACAAACGCAACTGGGAGGAATTTGACTATGAAAACTCGTTCACTGATACCCGTTATCGTTTCCATCGCTATCCTGCTTCTCACTGTCCCACCAAGCTCATCGGCGCACACCTACACTCAAACCTTTTACGTCAGACCGCCCGGCGTCCAATATGGCACAGGTGACGGCTCCGATTGGGCGAATGCCTTCTCCGACCTGCCGGAAAAGCTCGTGCGGGGGGCAAAGTATTATATGGCTTCCGGGATATATAGCACGGGCACGTCCGCTTATCATATTTTCGATGAAGCGGAACAAGGCAGTCTCTATATCGGGGTCTTCAAGGCCACGCCGGACGATCACGGAACGGACACGGGCTGGGAAGCTTCCTTCGGACAGGGATTGGCGCAACTGGGGCAGCTTCAGTTCATCAGCGGTTACTATGAGATTGACGGACAGACCGGATGCCGTGACCAGGGACACGGATTCAAAGTGTACATAAAGGATTGCACGGAGCAGCCAACAGCCATCGTTTTCCCCTGGAACTCGGCCTCGCGTTACGTAGAACTGCGCCACATCGATATGGGACTGTGCGGCCCAACCACCTTCACCGCTGCCCAGGATGTCATCTATTCCTACTATGGCATTTCCAATGTCATCATCTCCGATTGTTACATCCACGACGCGAACCGGGCTTTCATCATGATGATCGATTGGAGCGATGTCCTGCTTGAAAACAATTATTTCGCCAGGAGTGGAAGACAGCAGGAATCCCACGCGCTGCACTTGAGATCGGTATCGAATGTGTCCATCAGGAACAACGTTTTTGAGGACTCGCAAAGCAGTTTCATAAACATGAACGAGCCGACCGATGTGTATATCTATTCGAACGTTTTCAAGAGAACGCCGGCTAACGACCAGACCGTTTACGCCGTCATCGACAATTACGACACCGCGATCAACGTTTGGATTTACAACAATACCATCTACAACCTCCAAGGTTTTAACGCCGGCGTTCGAATCGTGGGAACGCTGCAAAACGTCCAGGTCTATAACAATCTATGGGCCAAGTCCAGGGCCAACCAGATCCAGTTGTCTGGGAGTCACGATTATAACGCCTTCTACGACAACTGGCGGGTGGATGAAAGCGGCAACAAGCTCTACAGCCTCGATCAGAGGATGCTCGACGACCACGTCGAGGAGCATCTCCAGGTGATCGCGGACAACCCATTTGTGGCGCCGGACGACGGGGATTTCCGGCTGGCTTTTGCCACAAATCCTGGCTTGACCTTGCCGGCTCCCTTCGACCGCGATCCTGATTCCGTTGCGAGGGGATGGGACGGCGTATGGGATCGCGGCGCCTACGAGTTCGTACCACCCTTGACGCTGCACGGCGTGCCGGCCGATCGGGCGATCAAGCTGAGTTGGGCTGTGGACGCGACTTTGCCTGCGACGATGACCTGGCGCATCGATTACTACACGAACCCTGCGACTGTTTTGACAGCTACCGACCCACTCAGCGCCACCCGCGCCTACACCCTGATCAACCTGATGAACGGTGAATGGTACACAGTCACCCTCCATGCGATGAGGGGCACAACCGTCCTCCTGTCTGACACGGTGAGGGTGATGCCGACGGGCATTTTCGTTTACTTGCCACTCGTTCTTAAGAAGTAACATTTATGGTGAGGAAAAGCGTGCCTTACGTTTTCTAATCATCCCAATAGATACCAGTGCACCCATTATGAGAACAGCGCTACCACCCACAATCACTGGGGAAACGCTCTGCCCTCCCGTATTATAAGCACTAACAGTGGCGGTTACAGAAACTCGAGAAGTGATTGGCTCTATCGTCGGCGTGCTGGTCGACAAAGCCGGAACGACGGTCAATGTGGCACTCGGCTCTACGGCCTTGGTGGGTGTAGAGCTTGGTCTGGGAGTAGGTGATTCTGTGGCAGTGGGAGTCTGTGTCTGGGTAGGAAGCGGGGTTGGCGTAGAGGTGTGTGTAGCTGTCGGCGTGAATGTAGGAGGAGGAATATACTCTAAAGTCGGAATCCCGAATTGCGAACGATACTGTTGTATATAAAACAATAATTCATTGGCTCTTGCCTGAGACGGATCAATCGTCAGCGCTTTATCAAGCACGGCTACGACCTCCAAGACATCGTCGTCACCGCTCCAGCAGTAATCACACCTTTCATACATATAAGCTGCATACCCGGCAAGAATATCGGCGTTTTCGGAATTTGTAGCCAAAGCCAATCGGTAGGTTTCGTCAGCCTTCTGGGCAAAGCCTGGTACATCACGGACATTTTTCCCAGGGGTCGAGATTCGCCAATAACCATCTGCAAGCTCCAACCAGGCGCTCGCATCAGCCGGGTTTTGCTCTGTTTTCTCACGCGCCGACACAATGCTCTGCCAGGTTTCTAACGCGATCATGGAAATTAAAATATTATCCCGGCTGGTTGGCTCGAGATTTGTAAACGACCAACGCATTTCGTTGCCTAAAATCTGATAACCGGGCGTCGTCAAAGGCAGAACCTGTTCCGGCGAGATGGATTGGGGATAACGCAAGATGATATCCCCTTGGGTGATCGGCCCTTTCCAGCCGGCTCCCGTTTCGAGGACATATTCGATATTATCTATGGCGTCCCACTTGCCTCCATCCATGACATAGTCGATTCGCACAAGAACATCTTGATCGAGCGGAAAGGTGACGTCAAATACGGCCCAAGGCATTTTTAGCCATGCATACCTACAAGATGGATAATCGGTTGTCATTTGCCCGGACGTAATGGGCTCTCCATTGACCTGAACCACAAAAGTATCTGGATTGATCACGTAACCGTTATAACTTGCTGGGCCGGGGAGTTCGCTATAGTCTTTGCACTCGTTAAAGCTACCCAGGGGGAAAACCGCTTGCATGGTCTCTTCTGCTGGCCCTTGATTGTGCATTGAAAACCAGGCCGTCACTCTGATTTGGCTCGTGTATCTATCTTCATCGGCTACCCCCAGAGACGTCAACAATTCCATCTCCACTCGCTCAGATACCATTTGCACCTGTGTGTCCTGGTACTGAAATGGCTCAAGCCCGCCAATCCCATGCAAAGGCGGCGGCGCGGCGTCTGCCCAAGCCACCGAAGAAGGCTCGAGAATGAGCAAAAAGGCGACAAAAATCACACAAGCTCGTATCAATGTATTCATCACGTTTTCTCCTGGTATAGAGTATGCTTTCTAGCAGGCTGTCGGAGAGACCTCCGTAGGGCAGGTTTCCATACCTGCCGCAAGCTCGGCGGCTATCCGCAGGACGCCTTTGGCGTGGAAAGCCGCCCTACAAAATGCTCTCTCCGACAAGCTCCTAGATGTCGGAGATGGAGGAAAAGTTCCCGTCCGCGCCTGGCGGCGAGCCGCGCGTAGAGCAAGCGTAGGGATAGCGTGAGTCAAGAGTGATGCGCGACTCGTAGCAAGACCCTAAAGGTCTTGCGCAGCACCTTCAAGCGAAGCGCAAGAGGCAAAGACCTTTAGGGTCTTGGGCTAGGCCGCACAGCCAGGATCCGGCGGCCAAGAAGGCCACCCTACAAGACCGCCGGCAGCTCGCTAGCGCGCCAGGGCCGCCATGCCGGGCAGGCGGGCCTGGCGCAGGCCCTCCGGGCCGGTCACGACCAGGCGCGCGCTTGCCGAACGGCCCCAGGTGGTCACGTCGTACATGGCGTACACCTCAGTCGGCAGGGCGGCAAAGTCGCCAACGCGCGTGGCGCGCGCCACGTAGGTATAGGTGTGAGTGCCCTGGCCCACCTCGGTGATGAAGAACGTGACCCGGTCAGGACGCACTTCTTTGTAGTTGTAGCCGTATTGTTGCCACCAGTAGTGCACCTCTTCATAGGCCAAACCCTCGTGGCTGCTCGTGTTGAGCCCCTCGTTCAGCGCTTCCAGCCCACCCGGCAAGCTGTCTTCCACGATGATATAAAAGCCATCCTCGGGCAGCTTGACCGTCAACTCGATCTTGACCAACTGGCCCACCCGGAAGCTCTCGAGGGGGGCACCCTTATCATCCAGGTAGCGGCGCGAGACACGCACGTCGCCGGCCGGCTCGATCTGGGCCTGGGCCAGGTAGACGCGGCTGTTGAGCTGGTAGTACAGGCGCCCGCCGCCGCTCTGGCGCAGGCGCAGGATGTTGGCGCCTTCCGCCATCTGGTCGGGCGCGATGGCCAGGCTGACGGCCGGCTCGCCCCGCCCGAGCGCCCCGCTGGCGATCTCCTTGCCATTCAGCTCCACGCTGTAGGCCGTATCCTCGGTCGCCGCTTCGACCGCCAGCAGGTGATCGGTCAAGGCCAGGATGGCAAACGAGGTCTCGTTGGTCGA
>JAFGFO010000333.1 GCA_016931085.1 Thermoflexales bacterium | reverse complement strand
GTCGGTGCTTTCGCCCCGCTGCGACTCGGGGATCAGCTCCTCGATCACGACGTAAATCATGGCGCCGGCGGCAAAGCTGAGGGCATAAGGCAAGATAGGGCGCATGAGCAGAACCGAGGCGGCCCCCAAGACGCCGGCGACCGGCTCGACCACGCCCGACAACTGCCCGTACCAAAAGCTCTTGAAGCGAGACATGCCTTCCCCTCGCAGCGGCATGGAGACGGCCAGGCCCTCGGGGAAATTTTGAATCCCGATGCCCAGCGCCAGGGCAATCGCCCCCGGCAGCGTGGCCGACGGCAAGCCGGCCGCCACCGCCCCAAAGGCCACCCCCACCGCCAGGCCTTCGGGGAAATTGTGCAGCGTGATGGCCAGCACCAGCAAGACGCTGCGCTGCCACTGGGTCTTGATCCCCTCCGATTCCTCCGTCGGCAAGCCGAGGTGCAAGTGGGGCAGCAGTTGGTCGACCACCCACAGAAACGCGCCGCCGGCCAGGAATCCGACCACGGCCGGCAGCCAGGCCGGGCCGCCGGCGTCCGCCGCCATCTCGATGGCCGGCGCCAGCAGCGACCAGAAACTGGCCGCGATCATCACCCCGGCCGCAAAGCCCAGCATGGCCTCGAGCAGCTTGCGGTTCACCTCGGCCGTCACAAACACGCCGGCCGCTCCCAGCGCCGTCACGCCCCAGGTGAACAACGTCCCCAGCAGCGCCTGAACGATAGGATTAAGAGTTTGCAAAGACTCGATCATCATTTCGCTACTCCTGGCAAATCCCAAGAATGTCACGAGTATTTTTAGTATAGCACGCAAATTCTATAAACGCAACCAACCTTGACAAAGCGTGCGTTACGTGGTATAGTTTGCCTGCCTAATTTTTAGGTGGGCTAACAAGAAAACTACATGGAAAACACACTCGATCGATTCACGACCGCGCGCCGGGTCATAGAATTTTTTACCGAGGGTGCGCCGCCGTTCCTGCACGCTCTTGCGGCCAAGCTGCGGGAAGCCGGCTACGACGATACGACGCTGGTTCACCTGCGCCTGCTGTCGCTCTTGTCCGACGGGGCGTGTAATTTGAGCGAACTGGCCAACAAGCAAGCGGTCAGTTTGCCAACGATGTCAAACTCGATCTCGGTGCTGGTCGAGCGGGGCTGGGTCAAGCGAAGCCAGTCATCCACCGACCGGCGCATGGTGTGCCTGGAGCTGACGCCGGCCGGCCGGAGCGTTTTGATGCAAGCCATGCACCATACCCACGTGCACGTGGCCGAGTTGCTCGCCCCGCTTTCGCCGCGCGAGCAAGAGGCCGTGACAGCCGGCCTGGCCGTGCTGCAGAAAGTTTTTCAAGCAGAGTCGAGGTAGTCAGGTGCAACTCAGGTGCAACGCACCTTGAAGGTGCGTTGCACCTACGGCAAAGGGATTTATGAAACAAAGAACATTCATCACACTCCTGATAGCGCTTGCGCTGCTGGCGTTGGGCGGTGCGTGGATTTACCGCTCGCGCCAACAAGCCGCCCAGGCGGCCCAAGTTGACACAGGCCGGCAAGTGGCCGTGCGGCGCGGGACGCTGGTTTCGACCGTCAGGGCTTCGGGGGCGATCGAGCCGGAGGCGCAAGTAAGGCTGAATTTTGGCATGGTGGGCATCGTGGCCGAGATCGAGGTGAAAGAGGGTCAGCTCGTCCGCGAAGGCGAGGTGCTGGCGCGCCTGGACACGGCCGAGCTAGAGCTGGCCGTGGCGCAGGCCGAAAAAGCCTACCAGATCAGCCAGTTAGCCTACAAGCAGACCGCGGCCGGGGCCAAGCTGGAGGAGGTCGCGGCGGCCGAGGCGCAGTTGGCCAGCGCGGAGGCGCAGTACGCCGAATTGGTCGCCGGCGCCAAGGCCGACCAGGTGGCGGCGGCCGAGGCCCAGATGGCCCAGGCGCGCGCGCAGCTCAAGCTGGCCGACGAAACGCACGAGCGGACGATGCAGTGCTTCGACGTCAAGCTGCCCACCGGCGAGAAGAAGCAGATTTGCCCCGCCCTGGGGACCTTTGAAGAGCAAAGCCGCTCGCAGCTCGAAGCAACCCAAGCAGCCTACACGGCTGCCGAGGCTAGCTACAATCGACTGCTCAGCGGGGCCAGCACCGCGCAGCGCGGCGCGGCCCAGGCGCAAATCCAGCAGGCCCAGGCCAACCTGGCCCGCCTGCGACCGGACGAAAACCGGATCGCGTTGGCCCAGGTGCAGATGAAACAGGCCCAGCTCGCGCTCGAACAAGCCAAGCAGCAACTGGAAAAGGCCGTGCTCGTGGCGCCCTTCGACGGCGTGGTGGCCGAGCTCAACCTGACGCGCGGCCAGATTGTGGCCACCACTGGCGTGCAAGCGGCGGTCGTGTTGGTCGATCTGTCGCGGTATCACATCACCCTCAGCGTGGACGAGATCGACGTGGGATACCTGCAAGCCGGCCAGGCCGTGGCCGTCACCGCCGACGCCCTGCCGGGGGTGAGCATCGCCGGGCAGGTTGAGCGCATCGCCCCGGTCGCCACCGTGGCCGGCACCGTGGTCGCCTACCAGGTCACCGTCCGCTTGGAGCCAAGCGCTGCTCCCCTGCGGGCCGGCATGAGCGCCAATGTCTCGATCGTCACCGAGGAGCGGCCCAACGTCCTGATCGTGCCCAACTGGGCCATCCGCCTCGACCGCGCCACCGGCAAGGCCTACGTCAACCTGAAACAAGGCGATCAGTTGCGCGAGGTGGAAATCGTCGCCGGGCTGCGCAACGAGAGCGACAGCGAAGTGATCTCGGGCCTGGCCGAGGGCGACGTGGTGGC
>JAFGFO010000332.1 GCA_016931085.1 Thermoflexales bacterium | reverse complement strand
GAGCGCAGAGTTTTTAAAATTCTTCTCGGCGGCCTCGGCGCTCTCGGCGGTGAAAGAGTTTTGGTTGCGGCAGGAGGCCGCGCTATGGTATAATCGGAGCTAATCAATCATTTTGGAGGCAACATGAACCCTGTGGATGCGTTTGAGCAACACCTGAGCACACAAGAACGCGAAATCGTCGCCGGCCTGGACAGCCCGCTCCACATCCAAGCCTTTCTGGACGGCATCCCTTACAACACCGACCCGATCTACCTCTGTCCACCCCGCGTCCTGCGCGAGCGGCGCGCGCACTGCTTCGACGGTGCCCTGTTCGCCGCCGCCGCCCTGCGCCGGCTGGGCCACCCCCCACTCGTCGTCGAGCTGGTGGCCGTCCGAGACGACGTCCACATGCTGGCGCTCTACAAACGCTGGGGCTGCTGGGGGGCGGTGGCCAAGTCCAACGTCGTCGGGCTGAGATTTCGCGAGCCAGTCTACCGTACGCTGCGCGAGCTGGTCATGTCCTATTTCGAGCAGTACTATAACCTCGATCGCGAGCGCACCCTGCGCGGCTACCGGCGGCCGGTCAACCTCAAGCGCTTTGACCGGCTGAATTGGATGAGCAGCGACGAGCACCTGGAAACCATCGCCAATCGCCTGGAGGACGTGCGCTGCGTGCCGGTAGTGAGCGCCGAGATGATCGAGGCCTTGTCGTTGATGGACGAGCGGAGCTACCAGGCCGGCCTGCAAGGCTCCGACGAGAAGGGGCTTTACAAACCGGGGAGGGAGAAGTAGTAAATAGGTAATAGAGCAAAACTTGCTTTGCCAGGCCGCCAGCTCAGATTTCTATCCACGCGCTAATTTTTGATAATCTCCCCGTCAAGTGTTGCTAGACGCATTTCGATTTTTTCACCACCCAGGCGGGAGACCATCTAATTTTTAGGCGCTTGCAAAAATTTAAGGTTGCACGTCACATTTGGGTCTTGACAATGCAACCGATTGCATGATATAAACCAGTATGGCATTGAGGTCAAGGTTGCTGTTACTAGCGCTTCTCTTGGTCGCCTGTCGCCCTGGGTCGAAAACGCCTGGGGCAGCGCCGGCCTCTCCCACGCCGCCGGCCACGCTCCAAGCGACGGCCTCCCCCACGCCGGTGGAACGAACGCCCGTCGTCGTTTCGCCCGTGGGCCTGGATGGGAGCCTGGTCGCCGGCACAGACGGCAACCCGTGGTGGAACGACAGCGTCTTTTACGAGATTTTCGTGCGCAGCTTTTACGACAGCGACGGCGACGGGGTGGGCGACATCCGGGGGCTGATCGCCAAGCTCGATTATCTCAACGACGGCAAGCCCGATACTGGCAACGACCTGGGCGTGACGGGCCTCTGGCTGATGCCTGTCACCCAATCCCCCAGCTACCACGGCTACGACGTGGCGGACTATTATCGAATCGACGACGAGTACGGCACGAACGAGGATTTCAAGCGCTTGATGCAAGAGGCTCACGCGCGCGGCATCCGCGTCATCGTCGACCTGGTGCTCAACCACACCTCCGCCCAGCACCCCTGGTTTCAAGAGTCGCTCGACCCCGCCTCAGCGCGACGCGACTGGTATGTGTGGTCCGACCATCCCCGCGGCGAGGGCTGGCACGCCGGCCCAAGTGGCTATTACTATGGCTATTTCTGGGATCAGATGCCTGATCTGAATTATGACAATCCCGAGGTGACCGAGGCCATGCAAGCCGTGACGCGCTTCTGGTTGGAGGACATGGGTGCCGACGGCTTTCGCCTGGACGCCATCAAGCACCTGGACGAAGACGGGCCGGTACGTGAGAATACGCCGGGGACTCATACCTGGCTACAAGGCTTTCATACCTTTTACAAGGCCGTCAATCCCCAGGCGTTGGTTGTGGGTGAGGTGTGGAGCACGACCAGCATTGTCGCCCAGTATATTGGAGACGAGGTAGACCTGGCTTTCGAGTTCAACATGGCCAACGCCATCTTGCAAAGCGTGATAAGCAGCCGTAATGCCAACGTGCAGTGGGCACAGCAAAAGGCATTGGACAGCTACCCAAGCAACCAGTTTGCCACGTTTTTGGCCAATCACGACCAGAACCGGGCTCGCTCGCGCCTGCTTAACGACGAGCAGGCCAAATTGGCGGCGACACTGCAATTGGCTTTTTGCGGCCTGCCTTTTATCTATTACGGCGAAGAGATCGGTATGCAGGGCACCAAGCCGGACGAGGACATTCGCCGTCCAATGCAGTGGGGGCCGGATGGCGGCTTTAGCGCCGGCTCCCCCTGGCACGCCTACTTCGAGGACTACCGGCAGCGGCACGTGGCTGGGCAAAGCGCGGAGCCTGCCTCGCTGCTCAAGCATTACCAGGCCCTGATTCACCTGCGCAATACTCACGAGGCGCTGCGCATTGGCGACTGCCAGTTGGTGAAGGCCGATCCACCCTCAGTGCATGCCTTACTGCGCACCAGCAACCAGGAAAGCGTGCTGGTGGTGGTCAATTTGGGCCGCAAGCCGGTGGGCGAATACAGCCTGAGCCTGCCGGCCGGCCCGTTAGCGGCCGGCTCTCAGCCGGCCCAGTTGATGGGGTCGGGGCCGTTGTACGCGCCGGTCGTGAACGAGGTGGGCGGCTTTGAGGCCTACCGGCCGCTCGAGCTCTTGCCCGCCTACAGCAGCCTCATCATCCAGTTTGTACCACCGGTCCACACGGATTAGGAAGCCAGGACACTATGGGCAACACGGCACCCCCCTCCTCGGGCGGCTCTCCCCCGGCCCACACCGCCAGCAAGCTGTTGGCGCTGCTGCTGGCCGGGGTGGGATCCGTGGCGTTGGTAGGCGGGATAGCCGCACTGGTCATCCTTTCGATCCTGCAACAAAGCTCCCGCCCGGCTGCGCCGATCGTGACTGAGGAAATCACGCTGGTCTTATGGATACACGACAATGCCCAGGGTGATCAAGTCACGGCCCTGGCGAACGCCTTCCAGGCCCAGTATCCCAATCTGAGCATCCAGGTGACGAGCTACAGCGCTGAGACGCTGCTGCAAATTCTCCAAGACCCTCTCACGGCCGACCGTGGCCCAGACGTGTTGTGGGCGACGAACGAGCACACCAGTTTGTTCACCACAGCCGACATCGTTCAGCCTGTGGACAAGCTTGGCTTTGAGCTGGAGCTCTTTCTGCCCAGCCTGCTTGAAGCCGTTCGTTTGGATGGCAAAACGTGGGGTGTCCCCTTATCGGCCCATAACAACCTGATGTTGCTGTATAACAAGGACCTGGTCCAGGCTCCACCTCAAGACACGCAGGCATTGATCACGTTGGCCCAAGAGCTGAGCCGGGCCGGCGTGCAGGGCTTTGCCTACTACCTGGACGAGCCTTTCTGGCTGGCGCCTTGGCTAGGCGGCTATGACGGGGCGGTCTTTGAGCGAGGTGGAGGGGCGCCCTCACTCGACACGGCGGCTATGCGCCACAGCCTGCAATTGCTGCACGACTTTAAATTCAAGCACGCCATCGTCCCCCAAACGTGCGACTATGTCTGCGCCGACAGCTTGTTCAAGCAAGGCAAGGCGGCTATGATCATCAATGGCGACTGGGCGCTGGCCGAGTACGTTCAAGCGCTGGGCGACAAGTTGGGCGCGGCGCCCATCCCCCAGGTTTCGGGCGTTGGCTGGCCCCAGCCCTATGTCAGCGGAACCTTTCTCATGTTCCCCAAGAAAGCGTCAGGCGACAAGTTGAACGCGGCCAAGCTCTTGGCCCTCTATGCGACTTCTGAAGAGCTTTCATTGTGCCCTACCACGGCGAGCTATTCGTGCCTGCCGGCGGTGAAAAACCTGCTGGCTGACGAGGCGATCACGGGCGACCCGCTGCTGGCCGGGGCGGCCCAAGCCTTACAGCACAGCACCGCTCTGCCCCCTCAAGACGAGATGAGCTGTGTCTGGGAGGCCATGCGTCCCGCCTTGGTCGCCGTCATGGCCGACAAGCTATCGCCGGCCGAGGCTGCGGCTGCCATGCAGGCGGCCGCCGAAACGTGCATCGCCGGCAAGGAACAGCCACTGCCATAAATCAAATGGAGGTGACCGAATCGGGTTGAGTAGGGCCCCGCCTGTCGGTCAGCAGACAGGCGGCTGCTCCTGTGGGCAGGCACGGGGGCCTGCCCCTACTTGAGTTGGTATTTGTCCACGATCTCGGTCAGGTTGTGCGCCAGCTTGTTGAGGTCCTGGGCCGTTCGTTCGGCCTGGCGGGTGCTGGTCAGGCTTTGCACCGTGGCCTGGTTAATGTTTTGCATGGACTGCACGATTTGCTCGATGCCCAGCACTTGCTGCTGGCCACTGGCCACCATCTGGGCGGCGGACTGGGCCGATTCGCTGATGACCTGGGCCAGTTGCTCAATGGCCTTTTGAGCAAGGGCGGCCAGGCTGACGCCTTTCTCGACACCTTTGGTTCCTTCCTCAGTCGCCATCACCGTCGCGTTAGTGGCTTTCTGGATCTCGGCCAGGATCGACTTGATCTGAACCGTGGCCCGTTTGGACTGCTCGGCCAGGCTGCGCACCTCGGCGGCCACGACGGCAAAGCCGCGCCCGCCTTCTCCGGCTCGAGCCGCCTCCACAGCCGCGTTGAGCGCCAACAAATTCGACTGCGTCGCAATTTCGCTGACCGTGGCGATAATGGCGCCAATTTGCTGAGTCTGTTCTGACAAGGCCAGGATGTTTTCAGCAATACCCTCGACGCGCTCCCGGATCTGTTCCATGCTCTGGATGGTATCCAGGACAGCTTGCTGTCCAGACCGCGATACTTCTACCGTTCGCTGGGCCGTGTGAGCCACGTCCTGGGCGCGGCTGGACGACTGTTCGGCGATGGCCTTGACCTCGTCAACCGTGGTCGTCGTCTGGGTGATGGCGGCCGACTGCTGGTTAGCGCCGGAGGCCTGCTGGGTGGTGGCCGCCAGGATCTCGGCGGCGGCTGAAGCCACCCCTTGCACCGTCTGCTGAGTCGCGCCGAGCAGGCGGGCGTTTTCGATCGTGATAGCCAACTGGTCGGCCATCATGTGAAAGACTGTGATGTTGTCCTCGTCGAAAGCCGACTCGTGCCGGCTCTGCACGTCGAGGGCGCCGATGATGCGCTCGCCCACCTTGAGCGGCAGAGCCATTTCCGAACGGGTTTCTGGCAGGAGTGGGTTCTTGAAGTGCACGGCGTCGGCGCCCACGTCGAGCGCGATGCGGGCCTGCCCGGTGCTGGTGACGTAGCCCACGATACCCTGGGCACCCACCTTCAGCTTGTGACCCTTGGCCAACATGTGCTGCCCACCCTCGCTGTTGGTAGCTCGCAGCACGGCGTATTCGCCAGCCTCATCCAGCAAAAAGATGCCCAGGTGATAAAAGCCAAACAATTCATTCATCATGCGCGTCACCTGCGACAAGAGAGCGTCCAGGTCGTACACCGACAGGGCCGCCCGGCTCACCTGGGCAGCCGCCTTGAGCTGTTCGATGATCAGCGCCAGGTGAGTCACGCGCCTTTCCATCTCCTGGCTGCTATCGGCCAGGGCCCGCTCGCTGCGCCGGGCGCGCTCGGCCTGCGCGGTCAGGCTCTGTAAAGCGATACGCAGCAGGCCCGTTCCCAATCCCAGCATAATAATCACCATCAAGGGATCGGCAATCGTTACTGGGATGTCAGTAGGAGCAATCATGTGGCTGATTTCGGCCCCATATATCCCCATCACAGCCAGCGCCCCCAACAAGCCCAAGATCACCACGGCGTCGGCACCGAGCAGCAATCCGCCGATGATCAAGGCCAGGAGATAGATCATTGTCCCCATGGTGCGAAGGGAGCCGGATATCCAGATGCTTGTCGTAGCAAGCAGCAGCACTGTAATCGACAACACCCAACTCGCCGGACGCACGTGACCGCGAAGCATCCAGAAGCGCAGCACCAAGAGTACACCCGTAAACATCCCTACGAGCAGCAAATCGAGCGCATCGCGCGCGGCTACAAGCGCGGCCATGACGACTAGCGCGCTTCCCAACAACACGAGCAAGATGATATTCAACAGTCCGGCCACGCGCGTCTTTTCCGCGTCATCAAAGACCGTCGCCGTGATAAGCTGCCTGGCCCAGGCCAGCGGGTTTTTATTCGCCTCGCGCATCGAGAAACCTCCTGTGACAGCTTGATTATACACTATTTTGAGGGAAAGAGCACATACAGCTCGTTACACTCATGTTACGGAGTGATTACGCCACGGCCTGGTATGGCAGAAATACGAAAAAAATGTTATAATCATTCTATCTGTACAAGCTCTTGCATCTGACAAGGCATTTCCTAATGGCATACTCATAGGGGGTACTCTAGTGAACAACAAGGCCAACAACGTCAAGTCGAGCAATCGGCGTCCTACGATAGGCTTTCTGGGCTATGGACCGAGCGACCCGCTCAACGCCGTGGTGTGGGCCGGGATAGCTGATGTAGCCCGGGAACGAGGCATCAACCTGATTTTTTTTCCAGGCAACCCGCTGCAATCGCGACGCGGGTTCGAAGCTCAAGCGAATGTCTTGTACGAGCTGCTTAGCTCAGAACGCCTGGATGGACTGGTGCTCTGGGCCGGCATACTTTCCCATCACGCCGGCGCCGAAGCGGTGGAACGCTTGTGTGAGCGATATCGTGCCTTGCCGATGGTGAGCATCGGCGAGCTATTGACCGGCATCCCCAGCTTGATGCTGGACAATTACCAGGGCATGTACAACGCCGTCACCCATCTCATCAAGGTCCACCAGCGCCGCCGGATCGCTTTCCTCCGCGGGCCGGCCATGCAAAATGATGCAGAACTGCGCTACCAGGCCTACGCCGACGCGCTGGCCGAGCATGGCCTTCCCCTCGACCCGGAGCTCGTCGTGCCCGGCGATTACAAGCGCTCGTCCGGCCTGGAAGGCGTCCGCCTCCTGATCGACGAACGGCGGGTCGCGTTTGATGCGCTGGCGGCCGCCAACGACATGTCGGCTGTCGGCGTTATAGAAGCACTTCAAAAACGTGGCATAAAGGTGCCTGGCGACGTGGCGGTCGTCGGCCTCGACGATATCAAAGAGTCTAGATGCATCACACCTCCTCTGACCACGGCCGTTTATCCCTTTTACGATCATGCGCAGCGAGCGACCAATATGCTGCTGGCATTGATGGCCGGCGAGGAGCAGCCCGAGCGACTGATCTTGCCCTCCAGCCTGGCCGTGCGCCAGTCGTGCGGCTGCCCCAACCCACTGTTGGCAACTGAGGAAACGGTGGCTAAAAGCGACAAGCCGTTCAAGACGGCCTTCGCTGCCCAGCGCGAGACCATTCTGGCCAAGATGCTGGAGGCGATAGGCGGCTCGGCCGAGGTTCGTCAATGGGCCGACAAGCTGCTGGATGCCTTTGTGGCTGAGATGACCGGCAAGTCGGTTGACGGCTTTGTGACTGCTTTGGACCAGGCCCTGCCTCAACTGGCGGCTGTTAGCGACAACGTGACGGCCTGGCACGAGGCCATCGCGACGCTGCGCCGCCACACCCAGCCGTATTTTGAGGGCACACAGACCGCCGCG
>JAFGFO010000331.1 GCA_016931085.1 Thermoflexales bacterium | reverse complement strand
TCCCGGCCTTTTTTGTGGACACGATGGACATCTGGATGGAACCCAAGCTGCGCCGCATCGCCGTGACCTGGGCCGGGCCGTATTCCAGCCTGATCGTGGGGGGGATATGCGGCCTGATGGCCTGGCTGCTGCCGGGCGGTCTGCTCGCTCACCTGGCGTTCAAGGCAGCCTTCTTGTGCTACCTGGGTGCGCTGGTCAATCTGAACCCGCTGTTGGAGCTGGACGGTTACTTTATCCTGATCGACTGGCTGGGCATGCCCAATTTGCGCGAGCGCTCCTTTGCCTTCATTCGCAGCGAGCTGTGGACCAAGCTGAAAAGCGCCTTTGCCAGCAGCACCAGCTTGCCTGGGATCACACCTAAATCTCCCCCGCTCTTTAATCGCGAGGAGACCATTTTTACAGCTTTTGGAGCGTTGGCAGCCGGCTACACCCTCTACACCCTGGTTGTGGCGGCCTACTTTTGGCAAACGCGCTTTTCGCGCCTGCTGGTCGAGCTGTGGCAGCGGCCGGATTGGCCGTCCAAGCTGGCGGCGGTGGTGTTTGGCGTGGGCGTGATCGTGCCGGCCGCACTGGTGGCCGGGATCAGCGCCTGGAGCCTTGGGCGCGGACTGGTCAGCCAATTGGAAAAACGGCGATTTTTCGAGAGCGAGCGCAACGTGAGCGGCGTGTTGGCCGCCTCCCTGGCGCTGCTCGTGCTGGCGCCAGCCTTTATGGGCACGCTGAGCTGGAAATGGTACGCGGGGGTGACGCCGGTCTTGTTGTTAAGCCTGGCTGTGGGAGCATTGATCAAGGTGGCCCAGCAGCACGCCGGCTCGCGCATCCAGGCCACTTTCTGGGCGCTGGCGTTTTCGGCGCTGCTGGCCGCCGGCGGCGCGCTGGTACGTGCAGGTGCTATGTATCTGTCACGTGCAACGCACCTGGGAGGTGCATCGCACGCGAGCGTGATGCTCGGCCTGGAACAACTGGCCGCTCTGCCGCTGCTAGTGGCCGGCTTTCAGTCCATGCTGGAGGTCGACTTGCGCCACAGCCGCCGACACGAGCGCCTGGCCATCATCGCCCTCCTGGCGCTGGGCTTTGTCACGGTCATCCCGGCAGCGCGTTGGACAGTGGGGCAGTCGCTGCCCGTCGTCGTGCTGGCCGCCGGCGGCCCCTACTTGACGCTGGTCTACCTGGCGACCATCATCCCCACCTTGCTCACGTACACAGGCACCCGCTTCTTACTGCCGTGGCTGGCATTGGTGGCGGCGGCGGGCCTCAATGGCGCCTTGTGCCTGGCGCGCCTATGGCCGGCCTGGCCGCTCATGCAAGACGGCGACCTGTGGCTGAGCCTGCTGGTGGCCGGGCTGTGGGCGTTGGGAAGTGCAGGCTATCTACTAGCCGGGCTGCGGCTGAGGCCGGCTCCATCCCACTGGAGCGAGGATCTCCTGCTCTCGGACCAGGAGCGCTTGCGGCTGGCCTTTGCGCGCTTTTTCGCCACATTGTTCGACACCTTTCGGGCCACCTACGGGGCGCGGCGCGCCAAGGCCCTGGACGACGATATGGACGTGATCGCTGTGGCAGCCGATTGGGATGTGGAAGTGAACAGCGGGCGCATCAACGACGAGCTGGACCTGGCCAAGATCACGATCGTGGAACAAGCCGACCGTTACCGTGACGTGCTGGGGCGCACGATTGACCTCATGGACAATTGGGGAGGCACGGCCTTTGTCGAGCGCGCCACGCAAGCGGCCTACGACAGCCTGCCCTGGCCGGAGCGAGAGACCTTGGGGCAGTACGTTCTGGCCGGTAGCCCGTGGGGAGGTACGATTGCCGGTAAATTTGACGCCGTGCGCAGCCAACGCTATCATCTCCTGCAGCAGGTGCCGCTGCTGAGCTCGTGCAACAACCGCTCGCTGGCGCTGATCCTGGCCGCCATCAAGAGCGAGCACCTGCCGGCCGGCGTGCTGCTGGGGCAGCAAGGCAGCCGCGTCACGCGTTTTGTCATCGTGCAATCCGGCGCGGTGGAAAAATGGATCAAGCCCGGCGAGGCCAAGACGTCGCCCCAGTTGGCCGGCGTCATGCGGCGTGGGGCGAGCCTGGGAAGCGAGGCCTTTATGGGCGGCGGCGCGTACACCGGAACGTACCGCACGGCCGTGGCGACGGACATCTTGTTTCTGACCATGGCGGAATGCGAGCAGCTCCGGCGCGCCGGCCTCAAGTTGGCCACAGAAGTAGGCCAATTGCTGGCCATCCGGCAACTGCTGGGGCGTATGCCCCTGTTTGCCAGCATGGGACCTCAGCAACTGGATGGCCTAACGCACCAGGCAGGCCAGCGCGAGGCCAAAGCCGGCGAGTTGATCATCCGCCAGGGCGAAGAACGCCACCACTTTTACATCATCGCCAGCGGCCAGGTACAGATCAGCGTGACCGATCCAGAAGGCCAGGAGCGCATCGTAGCCCAGTTGGGTCCGGGCGAACATTTCGGCGAAAGCGCCCTGTACGCCGACATCCCCTACTCGGCCACCTGCCGCGCCATCGCCCCGACGACTTTGCTGACGCTAGACGAGCATGCCTTCGACACCATGGTGGGATCGAGCATGCACATGACGCATTACGTCGAGCAAGTGTCCTCCGGGCGCGTCATCGACACCCGGCGCAAGTTGAGCCTGGCGGGGGTCATGGGATAGCAAGCGCCGACCTTCGGTCGGGGCCAATCGGCAAATCAGTAACGAGGATATTATGAACTGTTGGCACTGCGATAGACCTGCACACGGGACGTGCCGCTTTTGCGGCCGGGGGCTGTGCCGCGAGCATGCCCAGTCTATGCCCCACATCACCGACCTGTATCGCACTCAAAAAGGCGAGTACCGGGCCCTGGTCGTGGGAGATACACTGTATTGCGGCATATGCCAGCCAAAGGAAGATCCGGTCAAGATAGAAGGACTGGAATGAGGGTTTCAGGTTTAAGGTTTCAAGGAGGCATACGAATGGAAGAATCTCAATCGATTGGGCGGCAAGCAGATTTGAAACAAGGCGATGTTTCAAGTCAGGACGTCAGTTTGAGACGCACCCAGGTGCGTGACGTTTACGGCAATACGGTGAACCTGGCACAATCTGGGGCGCGCGCGATTCACGCCACCCAGGCTACCGTCAAGCTCGGCGGCGTACAGACCGTGGAAGCGACAGAGGTCCAAATCCGCCAGGGCGGCGCGGTGCGGGTCCAGGCCGAATCTGTCTCGATCTCCCAGGGTGTCGCCGGCATGGTCCAAACGGACACGCTCACGATGGGGGCGGGCGGCGGCGTTGGCGTGGCGCTGGCTGACAAGGTCACGCTGGACCAGAGCGCCGTGCAGGTGCTGGTTGCACGCAGCGACGTGAAGGCCGAGCAGTCCGCCCTGGCGGCGGTCGTCGCTCAGAGCGTCAAGCTCGACAACTCTGCGGTGGTCTTTTTAGCCGCCCAACACGTCGAGGGCGACGTGAAGCCGGTCTTCGGCCCGGCCGCGGCGGCCGCCTTTGGGGTCGCCTTTGGCACAGCAGCCGCCATCGTGTGGCTGTTGAGCCGAAACGTAAAACGTAATCCGTAAAACGTAATCCGTAAAACGTAATGCGAACGCAGCGAGGAGAAGGGCATGGCAAGCGACAACTCTTCCACAGACGAAACGATCGAGGTGAGCGCTTTGACGCCGGAGGCAGGTGATCCAGAGAGCGCGCCGCCACAGGCGGGGACAGTTCTAGACGAGACGGTCAAAATGGAGGCTTGGGCGGGTCCCTGCCTGGCCTCCGAGCCCTACCCTCCGGGCATCCCACAAGCAGAGGGAACGCTGGAAGCAGGGCAAGGTGCGGAACTCCCATCGACGCCGGTCGATGCTCCAGACACCCAACCCACCGTCCGCGTCGACGTCGCGCCCATCTCTGAAACGCAGCCGACTGTGCCCATCCTGCCGCCCGCGCCGGTCGAGGAGGCCACTGTCAGAGTAGCCGTGCCACAGCCGGCGGCGCTTGCTTCGGACAGTGCCGAACCGCCGCCATTTATCCGGCGCGGGGCCAGATGGAGCCTGTCGTCTCTGTCCGGCTGGCACGCGATCGCGGCCGGCGGCGTCGCCATCCTCCTCATCCTGGCCTGCACCGGCTCGTATCTGACTGCGAGCAAGAACATGGCCAGCCTGGGGCCATTTCAATTCGCCACACTCACGCCAAGTCCGACGGCGACACCGACCCAAGCACCGGCAACGGCGACGCTGCCCCCCTCACCCACGCTGCCCCCCACGCATACCCCCCTGCCGGCCACCTCTACACCGGCGCTCCCGCTTGCGACCGAAACGCCGGTCAGGCCGCCGCCCACGGCGTTGGAAGTGGGCGTGCAGGCCAAGGTCACGCCACCCGAGGGATCTCCACTCAACGTGCGCGCCACGGCCGGCATAGGCGGCGAGCTAGTGGGCAAGCTGCAAAAAGATGCACAGGTCAAGATCGTGGACGGGCCGGTCGAGGCCAACGATCTCACCTGGTGGAAGATCGACGACGGGGCGGGGCTGGTGGGCTGGTCGGCCGCCGGCGCCGGGGGGGTGACCTACCTGGAGCCGCTCGCCTGGGCGCCGTAATGGGTTTCAGGTTGCAGGTGGCAGATACCAAGTTGCAGGTTTAGGGTTGCAGGTGGACAAATTAGAGAGTTTAAAGAGCAATCTGTTCAGCCTGGGAAGCGTCGTCGTGGCCTACTCTGGCGGCACCGACAGCAGCTTGCTGCTCAAGGTGGCCTTTGACTGCCTGGGCGAGCGGGTATTGGCACTGACAGCCGTCTCACCCAGCATGCCGGCTCACGAGCGAGCCGAGGCGGAAGCGGTGGCGCGCGCCATCGGCACCCGCCACGCATGGGTCGAAAGCCGCGAGACGGAGGACCCGCGCTACATGGCCAATACGCCCCAACGCTGCTATGTCTGCAAAAGCATCCGTTTTGGCCAGTTGGTGGAGTTTGCCCGCCGCGAGGGCTACGGCTGGGTGGTGGACGGCGCCAATGCCGACGACGTGGACGATTTTCGCCCCGGCCAGCAGGCGGCCGGCGAGCTTGGCGTGCGCAGCCCGCTGCAAGAAGCGGGCCTGGGCAAAGCTGAAATCCGCCAGTTGGCACGCCAGTTGGGCCTGCCCAACTGGGACAAGCCGGCCTCGGCCTGCCTGGCCTCGCGCGTCCCGTATGGCGACCCCATCACGGCCCAGGCGTTGGCGCAGATCGAGCGGGCCGAGCAAGTGCTCGGGCAGTTGGGCTTTCGGCAATTGCGCGTGCGCCACCACGGACAGCTTGCCCGCATCGAGCTGGAGGCGGCCGACCTGGAGGCCGCGCTGGCGCAGCGGGAGCGGATCGTCGAGCAGCTCAAAGGCTTGGGCTATACCTACGTGGCGCTCGACCTGGCCGGCTTTCGCTCGGGGAGCATGAACGAGATGTTGACTAGACCCTAAGGGTAGCGATCCTTCGGATCGCGGGAAAACCCTTAGGGTCTTGAGGAGCGAGCTTATAGACACCGAAAAGCTTGAACAATTGCTGCTTGACGTGCAGGCTGGGCGGGCCAGCGTAGAGCACGCGCTGGAGCGCCTGCGTCATTTGCCTTACGAAGACGTGCAGGCGGAAAACGGCGTGGGCTATGCTCGGCTGGACCTGCACCGCCCGCTGCGACAAGGGCTGGCGGAGGTCGTCTTTTGCCAGGGCAAAACGCCCGAGCAGGTGATCGGCATCATGGAGCGGCTGGCAAGCCACCACGGGCGGGTGTTGGGCACACGCGCTTCGGCCGAGACGGCCCGGATGGTCCAGTCCCGCCTGCCCGAAGCGCGTTACGACCCGGTCTCGCGCCTGCTGAGCCTGGCGCGCACGGAACTGCCCGCTCCCTCTGCCGACGCGCCGTACGTATTGGTGGCCGCCGCCGGCACCTCCGACCTGCCGGTGGCCGAAGAAGCGGCCCAGACGGCCGAGTTCATGGGCAGCCGGGCAGAACGGGCCTACGACGTGGGCGTGGCCGGCATCCACCGCTTGCTGGACCAGCGCGAGCGGCTGTTCGGCGCCAGCGCCGTCGTCAGCGTGGCCGGCATGGAAGGGGCGCTGACCAGCGTCATCGGCGGGCTGGTGGCCTGCCCGGTGATCGGCGTGCCGACCAGCGTCGGCTACGGCGCTCATTTTGGTGGCCTGGCCCCGCTGCTGGCCATGCTCAACTCGTGCGCCCCCGGCGTGGCCGTGGTCAACATCGACAACGGCTTTGGGGCCGGGCTGTACGCGCATTTGATCCTGCGGCAGATGGATAAGAAATAATCCGCTAATCTGCGCGAATTTTCACTAATTTTTAGGCACTTTACCCAAATTCGCGTTGATTAGCGCAGGGATTCGCTTCGAATCCCTATTCGCGGATAAAAAACATGAAACTTGCTTACTTTGACTGCATCGCCGGCGCCAGCGGCGACATGATCTTGGGCGCGCTGCTCGACGCGGGCCTGCCGGAAACGGCGTTGCGCGGTCACCTGGCGAAACTGAATCTGCGCGAATTCGAGCTGAAATGCCGGCGCGTGGTGAAAAACGGCTTTAGCGCCACCAAGGTAGACGTGCTGGTGGCTCACGACGTGCACGCCCGCCACGTGCCAGACATCGAAGCGATCGTGACGGCCAGCGATTTGCCAGACACGATCAAAGAGCGCGCGGTAGCCATCTTTCGCCGCCTGGGCGAGGTGGAGGCCGGCATCCACGGCACCACCTCAGACCACGTGCACCTGCACGAGCTGGGCGGCGTGGACACCATCGTGGACGTGGTGGGGGTGTTGGCGGGGCTTGACGCCCTGGGCGTCGAGCGGGTGGTGGTTTCGCCCCTGCCGGTTGGGCGAGGCTTTGTGCAGGGCGCTCACGGCCAGATCCCCCTGCCCGCCCCGGCCACGCTGGCCCTGCTGCAAGCGCAGCCCGCGACCGATAGGGAGTCCCCGACCGAAGGGAGGGGGAAGCGAGGCCGTCCGGGGGCGCCGCTGGTGGGCGTCGAGCTGGACGTCGAGCTGGTCACGCCGACGGGGGCCGCCCTGCTTTCAGAGCTGGCGGCCCAGTTCGGCCCGATCCCGCCCATGACAGTGACGGCCATTGGTTACGGGGCCGGGGGGCGCGACTTGCCCATCCCCAACGTGCTGCGCCTGCTGGTGGGGGAAACGTATGCGACAATCCCAGACGCCGCCTCAGAGGCGGACATCGAGACACTGACCATCTTGGAGACGAACATCGACGACCTCAACCCCGAGATTTACGATTACGTGATGGCCCGCTTGTTCGAAGCCGGGGCGTTGGACGTCTTCCTCAGCCCAATCCAGATGAAGAAAAACCGCCCGGCGACGCTCTTGCAGGTTTTGTGCCGGCCCGATCAGGCCGAGGAACTGAGCGCCATTCTGTTTGCCGAAACGAGCACCTTGGGCGTGCGGCAGCAGGAGATCAGGCGGCGCTGCCTGCCCCGCTCGAGCCAGACCGTGGACACACCTTACGGCGCTGTGCGGGTCAAGGTCGCCCAATGGGGAGAAGGACAGTCCAAGGCCGCGCCTGAGTACGAAGACTGCCGCCGGCTGGCAGAAGCCAGCCGCGTCCCGCTGCGCGAGGTCTATCGCGCCGCCGAGCGCGCCGCTGAGCGGGCGGCCGAAAAGGTGAGGAAGAAATCATCTACTGGATGACATATCAAGAATTTCCTAATGCACACACTGAAACGCCTGTCCACTTACCTGGGACCTCACTGGAAGCCGCTGATCGCCACCTGCGTTTTGCTCGTGCTTCAGACCGGCCTGAACCTGCTGCCGCCGCTTTTCCAACGGGAAATAGTGGACGGCGTCATCATCGGGCGCGAGCTGTCGCACCTGGGCAGCCTGGCGGCCGCCATGATCGTCGTGTACGCCCTGGCCAGTCTGACCGGCTTTGGAGACCAGTACCTGCGTCACAAACTGGGCGCCCAGTTCATCCTCGACCTGCGCGTGCGCCTTTACGATTATCTGCAGCGACTGACGCTGGCCTTTTTCGACCGCCGCTCAACCGGCGACCTGATGTCACGGGTGACGAACGACGTCGAGGTCATCGAGCAGTTTGTCACCCACGGCGTCACCCTCACCGCGGTGGACCTGCTTCGCCTGCTGGGCGCCTCGGCCGTATTGGTGGCGCTCGACTGGCGGCTGGCGCTGGCGGCGCTGCTGCCGGTGCCGTTCATCGCGGCAGGGCTGTGGCGCTTCAACCACTACGTGCGCCCTATCTATCGCCGCGCGCGTGACCGGCTGGGCGACGTCAACGCCCGGCTTCAAGACGACTTGGCCGGCATGCGCGTCATCCAGGCCTTTGGGCAGGAAGATGCCGAGCTAGAGCGCTTTCGCAGCGCCAGCCAACGCTACTACCAGGAACGAGTCAGCTCGATCCGCGCCTGGTCGACCTTTTTCCCAGCCATGTACTTCGTGGCGGCCGTTGGCGGCGTGATCGTGCTGGCCGTAGGCGCCCGGCTGGTCGTTGGCGACCAAATATCGCTGGGCACACTGGTGGCCTTTTTGTCTTACCTGACTTCGTTTTACGACCCGCTCCACCGCTTGACCGAAGTAGACAACACCTTCCAGCAAGCCATTGCCGCGGGCGAGCGCATCTTTGAGCTGATGGACGAAAAGCCCGATATCCAAGACAGCCCGGACGCGCTTGCCCTGGACAGGGTGGCTGGCGACGTGCTGTTCGAGGACGTTCACTTTTATTATTCGCCTCAATCCTCCTTGAGTGACAGCGAGAACAGCGAGGTGCTGCACGACATCGACTTCCGGGCCGAGCCAGGCCAGGTCGTGGCTCTGGTTGGTCCCAGTGGCGCTGGCAAAACCAGCATCGCCAGCCTGTTGTGCCGCTTCTACGATCCCACTCACGGGCGTATCTTGGTCGACGGGCACGACTTGCGCGGCGTCCAGCTCCGCTCGCTGCGCCGGCAGGTGGCGGTGGTCTTGCAAGACACGTTCCTGTTCAACGCCAGCGTGCGCGAGAACCTGCTCTACGGCAAACCGGAGGCCAGCCAGGAAGAAATCGTCGCCGCCGCCAAGGCGGCCTACGCCCACGAGTTCATCGAGCAACTGCCGCAGGGCTACGAGACGCAAATCGGCGAGCGTGGCGTGAGGCTGAGCGGCGGGCAGCGGCAGCGGCTGGCGCTGGCGCGGGCGATCCTGGCCGACCCGCGCATCCTGATCCTCGACGAAGCTACCTCATCGGTGGATGCCGAGGCCGAGTACTTGATCCAGCAGGCGCTGGACGAGGTCATGAAAGGGCGCACTTCGCTGGTCATCGCCCACCGTCTGAGCACGATTCGCGGCGCCGACAAGATCATCGTGCTGGCCGAGGGCCGCATCAGCGAGAGCGGGCAGCATCAAGAGCTGCTGGCGCGCGGTGGGCTGTACAGCCAGCTCTATCGGCGGCAGTTGGAGCTGGCGGCGGTGGGGGATGCGCCACACTAGGCCGATTGTCTCAACACAAGGGGCAGATAGACGCGGCATACAGCAGTGGTGGTAAAAGACCACAGCGCTCCGACACTGGTGCTGACGCCATCCGTGGCCGTGATACGCCAATAGTACGTGACACCACAGTTGAGCATGCCGGGGTCGTAACGGGTGATGGTGGCATTGGCCATCAACAGTGGGGGAGTACTGGCGCCAAAGGCAACTGTGTAGGTTACCGCCTCAGCGTCCGGGTCGCCTCCCTGCCAGGTGAGCACTGGGTCCCAGGAGACCTCGCGTGCGCCGTCGGCTGGAACGGGATTGGAAGGGGTGTAGGGAGCGCGATTAGGCAGTCTGGCGCGGGACGTGGCAGTATAGACAGCCGTGGCGCCTTCCCAACTGGTGACTTGCACCACGTTTAGCAAGGGCCCCACATAGCCGGCCTCACTCGTGACGGAGATGGCCTGCACCCAGGCGCTGCCAGGTAGCAGGCTAACGTTCGTCCACGTGATCAGTCCACCCGGCACGAACACTGTCCCGCCCGGCGTTGTGCCGGACGTGATGTGAGTGGGCAGCGTATCGGTGACGGCGGCGTGCAGGGGGATGTTGCCGGCGTTAGTCACGTAGATGGTATAGCCCAGGCGCTGGCCGGGATGGACCAGCCCAGGGGTAACCCTCTTGGCCAGCTCAATCGCCGGGGCAGGCTGGAATTCATCCGCGCCGAGGTCATAGCCATCGCCTGCGGGGCGCATGTCTCCGTCTATGTCGTCTGCCACCCCAGCGTCCAGGCCGGCGTCGATGGCCGGCGAGGTATACCGGAGGTGATAGTCGCCTCGCTCGGGCGCGGCAAAGCCTGGGACGCTCCAAGCGTTGCGAGTGCCGCTGATGACCGCGCCCGGCCCGCCCCAGTCGGTCCGGTTGGCCCATTCGTCCGCCCCCCACAGCGTCCCTTCCAGCGTGACCGTGTGACCGGCCGTGACCGTGAGGCCCACGGTATGGCTGACCAGGATCGTGTTGGCCATGGCGACGTTGGCGTCCACGTACAGCCCGCTGCCGGCGTTGCGGGCAATCGTGTTGTGGAGGAGACGCGATGCGCCGATCAGAGACAGCCCACTTCCGGCCCGGCCGGCGCGGTTGCCGGCGATGACGTTGTTGGTAAGCGTGCCTGCGCCATACACTCCCCCGCCATTCCCTCCGGCCGTGTTGCCAGTGACAGTGTTGCCGCTCAGCATGCCTCCCCACCAGTACACCCCACCGCCGTGGTCTTGGGCTGCGTTATCGCGGATTATGTTATCAACCAGCATACCCCCCACAGACCCCACTCCTCCCCCAGTGCGGGCTGTGTTGCTGTAGATGGCGTTACCAACCACCATATCAGCGCCGAATATCCCTCCACCCATCTCCTCAGCCGTGTTAAAAGCGATCGTGTTGCCGGTCAGCGTGCTCCCACCATCCACCCCTCCGCCATACTGAAGAGCAGTGTTGCTGAAGATGGTATTACTCACCAGCTTTCCCGTCCGGGTATCCACTCCTCCTCCTCCATAACGTGCGTTATTGAAGGCAATGGTATTGCCGGTGAACGTAACGTTGTTCCCTTCGTCATACACTCCACCACCATAGGAGGTAGCCGTATTGGACACGATCGTGTTGCCATTCAGATGAGCTGTGCCTGCACGTACGGATACCCCACCACCCTCCCAGGCCACATTTGCCAGGATAGTATTGCCGATGAGCGTGAGCTGCTTGTCGCACCAAAAGATTCGGTCAGGCTGCATAAGTTGAAAACTAGCCAGGTCGCCAGCCGCCAGGCTCTCTGGCAAGCGCTCTTCCGGCCAGTCACCAGGCGCGATCTGCTTGGCACGATAAAGATGACGCGCAGACAAATCCCCCAGCCAGGCGGATCGCTTGACGCCTGGCCCTCCTATGTTGTCCCAATCGAACAAATAGGCCGCCGCGCGAAATTGCTCGCCATAATACACCCCACCGCCGGACGACCCAGCCTGATTAGAGGCTATCGTGTTTGAAATCATGGTGACGTCGCCCAAATACAGCCACACACCGCCGCCATAACCGCTGTAATTTGCGCGAATCACATTGCCCGTAAGCGTCGCCGTGCTGCAATCCAGGCGCACGCCGCTGCCGGCATTGGCCGAGATGGTGTTGTCCTCGAGCATGGCCGTGCTGACAAAGGAAAATATCCCTCCGACCCATTCAGCCGTGTTGGAGCTTATCGTGTTGTGGCTGAGCACCGCCGCGCTCTGGCTCAAACTCACAGCGCCACCAAAGTAAGCATCATTGGCCGTGATGATATTGTCCGTCAGCGTCACGACGCCGCCGGCCGCAAACAAAGCGCTGCCTTCTCCGGCGACGTTGTGCAGCAGCGTGCAGCGACTGATAGTGAGCGCCGCGGCGACGGCATAAATCCCACCGCCTAAGCGACTAGAATCCGGATCTCCGCCCGTGATGTGCAGGCCCTCGACCACGAGCGGCTCGTTCCCCAGCACGTACAACACCCGACTGCGCCCCTGCGCATCCAGGGTCGTGGGGTTGGCTAGTGGATCGGGCGACGCCCAACCCATCCCCGGCGGGGTAAGGGTAGTCGTGTAGCCCCCCCGGATGGTCAGGCTCTTGTCGATGTGAACCTGCGCGCTGCGCCCGTCGCGTTGGCTGACCCCCAGGCAGGTGCCAGCCACCTTGATTAGCTCGCCTGGTGCGGCGGCGTCCACGGCGGCCTGGACACTGGTGTATTCCCGTGGATCGTCGCCGAGGCGCGCGTGACAGTCGTGAACGGTGTTGGTAAGGAGGGCGTCGTTCGCCGTTTCGTCGGCTGCCACCACAACAGCGTTGGTGATCGTTTGTCCCATCCCAATGGCAGTGGAAAGCTGGGTCGTGAGGGTGATGACAGCCTCTGCGCCGGGAGCCAACGCACCGAGGGCGCAAACCACGCTTCCTCCAAACCCATTACTGACCAGCGAACAGCCACCCACAGAAGTCACGGCAGCGACGGGGGCTTGCCAGCCATCCAGTGTGTCCGTCAGCACGGCGGCGGTGACATCCTCTGTCCCGGCGCTGCTGACGACGAGAGTGTACGTCAGCGCATGGCCCCGGTTCAAGCCGGCCGAGGGCTGCGCGACGAGGTCCAGGCCGGCGCCCGGGTATTCGTCGGCGCCAAGGTCGTACCCGCGGTCCATCGGGCGCGGCTGGCCGTCCACGTCCCGCTCGACGCCGGCGTCTACTCCAACGTCTCGCGCAGGAGAAAAGCTGGCGATGTGATAATCACCCAGGGCCGCATCCCCCACAAAGCCGGGAATGTCCCAGATATTGGTCGTCCCGCTGACAATCGCGCCCGTTCCCCCCAAATCAGCCAGGTTAGCCCACGCCTGGCTTCCCCACAGCGTCGCCTCCAGGCTAACCGTGACGCCGGCGGCGGCGACGATGCCCGTCGTATGGCTCACCAGGATGGTGTTGGTCATCGCGACGGGGCCGGCGCTCACATAGACCCCGCTGCCGTCGCCGCTGCCCGTGGCCCGGTTGCGGGCGATAGTGGTGTGCAAGAGGTGTGAGCGCGCACTGATATACAGTCCGCTGCCGGCGCCGCCAGCCTGGTTATCGGCAATGACATTGTCGGTCCAATTGCCGCTGCCACATACCCCTCCGCCGCTCCGGCCGGCAGTGTTGTGAGTGACACTGTTCCCCATCAGCACGTTGCTGCCATATACCCCTCCGCCATTTCTGCTGGCGGTGTTGTGAGTAATACTGTTCCCATCGAGCGTGCTGCTGCCACACACCCCACCGCCGTCTGCGGTGGCGATATTATTGCTAATGACGTTCCCACTCATGAGACTGTTGCCATGCACCCCGCCGCCGTAGCTGGCTCTATTGCCGGCGATGATATTCGCTGTGAGCACAGCCTCACTCTCGTCCAATTGTATCCCCCCGCCATCAGTGCCGGCTCGATTGCTGGCAATAGTATTCCCTACAAGGGTCGCTGGGCTGAGGTACAGTTCCACTCCTCCTCCCCAATAACTGGCCCCGTTAAAAGCCACAGTATTCCCCTCAAGGATTGCATGGCTACGGTCCAGGGATACCCCGCCGCCCCCTACAGAGGCAGTATTTGATAATATCGTGTTGCCCCTGAGCGTGGGGGAACTGCTGACCACGTACAACCCACCGCCATTGTAACTGGCAGAATTGCGCAAGATGGTATTCCCGTCGAGGACAGCCGGGCTATTGTCCAATACTCCCCCACCCCCATCGTGGCCAGCCGAGTTGAGGGAGAGCGTGTTCCCTTCGAGCACGGCGGGGCTAGCCAACAGGAACAGCCCGCCGCCCTCCTGGCCAGCTCTATTGTTAGAGATCGTATTGCCCCTGAGCATGGCACGGCTGTGGCGGAGATACAGCCCGCCGCCATAACCAGCCTTGTTGTAGGCAAGCGTGTTGCTCTTGAGCACAGCCGGGCTGTAGTCCAGGTACACCCCGCTGTTGGTGTTGGTGGTGACGAGGTTGCCGTCGAGCGTGGCGTCACTGTGATACAAATATAAGCCATAGCCGGCATTGCTCAAGACATGGTTGTGGCTGATGAGGGCAGTGGCGGTGACGACGTAGACGCCGGCGCCCTGGCCGCCCGTGAGGCGCAGGCCCTCGATGGTCGGGCTGATGTCCCCCGTGATATACATCACTCGCCCCTGCCCCTGGGCATCTAGTGTGGTGGGGTTGGCCTCCGGGTTGGGCGGATCGCTAAAAGTCGCGCCGTAGCCGCCCCGAATGGTGACGGTCTTGCTGACATACACCGCTTGGGTAAGGCCGCCGCGCGCGTGAACGCCGGTATAGACGCCGGCAGCGACGCGGATTTCGTCGGCTACCTCATCGGCGGCGTCCACCGCCGCCTGCAGGCTGGAATAGCAAGGGACGACCCCGCCCGCGCAGTTTCCACCCGGCGACACGTAGTAGACATGGTAGGCATCAGTCCCCGGGGCGGCGATGAGATGAGCCGGCTGCCACAGCAAGACCAGCCCCAAGACCAGGCCCAGACTGAGGACTACGACGGCGGTCAAGAGCGCCAAGCGTTTCATAGTCTCCTCCATCATTTCGTGGTGACAGTTCACCCGTACAGCGTTTCAGCTCGGCCGAGGGTGCAGGACAGCATCCGTAAGGGGCAGACACAGGGGTCTGCCCCTACGATCACGTTCCCGGCAGACGCCCTAACCCCACCTTGCTCGCCTCGCGCGTGACGATGGCGAACAGCTCGCGCTCGCGCTCCGCGGCCATCTCTGGACGCCGGTAAGCGGCCAGCAGCTCGTCCACCCGCGCGCGAGCCAAGGCAAAGGTATCTGGCGCGCCCTTTTCCTGCCAGGCGCGCACCGAACCGCGGTCGATGACGGCCGAGGGTAAGTACTGCTCCAATTGGAACAGGCGGCGCGTCTCTTTGAGCTTGAGGAATTCGCCGCGCAAGCCGGCCAGGGCAAAGGCCGCCGTCGCCAGGCTCTCGCCCCTCGGCTCGATGCCGGCCAGCAGCCGCTCGGCCATGGCGATCGCTTCGGCGTCGACCACCAGCTTTTCGGCGCTCTGGCAAGTCAAAAAGGCCAGCATCCCTGCGCCCGAGATCATGTTGATCCCACCCAACGCGCCAATGACGGCCGTGACGCCGCTCTCCAGCCCGGCCTGGGCGTCGACCAGCTTGCTGTCGCTGGCGCCCAGGTAGGCGTGGGTGGGCAAGCCCAGCGACTTGCCGACCTGGGCGTAGGCCACGTCGATCATGGCCGTCTCAACCGCCCCCATCGGCGTGGTGCCGGCCCGCATGTCAAAGATGGCCGGCGCCCCACCCCACACCACCGGTGCGCCCGCCTGGGCCAGTTGGTGGATCGCGATGCCGCTGAGGCACTCGGCGGCGTGCTGCACGACCGAGCCGGCCAGCGTGACAGGGGCGGTCGCCCCGGCCAAGGGCATCGAGACGATTTCAGCCGGCACCCAGGCGCGCGCCAGGTCGACCAGGCTCTGCGCGCCAAATGCGCTCCAATTCAGCGGCGGCGAGGGGCAGGCGTCGAACACCGCCCGCGGTTTGTCCTTCAGCGCCGCCCGGCCGCCGCTGTCGGCCGCCAGCAGCTCGATCATCACCTGGGTGGTGGGGACCGAGAAAGCGCCAGTGACGACGGGCTTGTCGGAATACAATAAAACCAGGAACAGGCGATACAGGTCGCCGATTTCCTTGGGCACGTCAGCGCAGATGACGGTGGTGGACTGGGCAGCGTACTGCGGCAGCATTTCGGTCACCTGCACCAGGCGCACCAAGTCGGTCGCTTGCGATGGGCGGTGCTCCAGCGTAGCAGGGTCGAGCACGTTCACGCCGCACGAGCCTGGGTCAAAGTGAACGGCATCGCCGCCGTATCGCACGCGCGGCGCACCAGTCCGGTCGTACAGGAAGAACTCGCGCGGCGCGCTCTCCAGTGCGGCGCGCACGAGTGACTGGGGGATGCGCACGATCTCACCTTCGACGCGCGCGCCGGCTGCCGCCAGCAGCCCGGCCGCCTCGGGCGACTGGACCTTGACGCCCGGCTCCATCAGCAGCTCGAACGCCTCGGTCAGGATGCGCTGGATGAGCTCATCGTCGAGTAACTTGAGTGTGGGTTGCATAACACCTCCGAAACGTGAAACGTCCCTCGGCAAGCTCGGGATGATATAATGCACCAATCACGTTGTTGCGTTTTACGCATTACGTATAGCTTTGAATGATCCGCTCCAGCTCAGCGGCCAATTTCGGCTCCAATGGCTCGGGTTGATGATTTTTGAGAATATCCTGTGCCTTTTGGCGCGCCCACTCGCGCGCGCCGTCGCGCCTGGCTTCCCAGGCTTCGTAGGGACGGCGGTCTATCAGGCGGGGCTGCCAAAGATTGCGCATGTGCCGCTTGGTGTGCTTCTGGGCCAGGAAATTGCCGCCCGGCCCCACGGCGCGAATGGCGTCCAACGCCAGCGTCTCGTCGTCGACGACGATACCCTCCATCATCTTGTGGACGATGCTGTAGATCTCGCAGTCCATGACCATCATCTCGTAGCTCAGGATGCGGCTGCCGTGCAGCAGCCCACAGCCCAGCAGCATGTCCGAGCCAGTCAGGGCGGCCATGAACGACGACAAGCTGTTATCGACGGCGGCCTGCCAGTCGGGCTGCTTGGCGCCGGTGGCAAAAGCGCCCATGGACAGCGGCACGTTGTAAAAATCGGCCAGCACGTTGGTGGCGGCGCCGAACAAATAGTCTTCCGGCCCGCCGCCGGTATAGGCGCCGCTGCGCAGGTCCATGGCGGTCTGGGCGGCCGCGTAATAGACCGGCGCGCCGGGATAGGCCAGCTCCATCAAGGCCAGGGCGCTGATGACCTCGGCGTTGCCCACGACCAGGTTGCCGGCCAGCGTGGCCGGGCCAGTCGAAGCGCACGAGGCCATGGTCATGTAGCCGACCGGCAATCCCGCTTCGGCGGCGACCAGGCCGGCCTCCAGGCTGCCGCCATCCTGGGCCAGTGGGCTGATCGTGCACTGCATGGTCGACAGCACGGGCCGCCGGCGCAGCGCGTCCCGCCCACCGGCAATCGCAGCCGCCATCTCGATCGCGGCCCGCATCTCGCGCCCGGTGACGATGCTCTCGGTCTGCAAGTGCTTGGTGGTATTGCGCCAGGCGGCGTCCAGCTCGTGCAGGCCGCGCGTTTGCGGCGGGCAGTCCTGGGCCGAGATCATCGCCCACCAAAAGGCTACCTCTTCGAGCGCGTCGGCCACGCGCGAGGTGTCGGCCACGTCCGCCTTGGTCGAGCGGCGGCGGCCGCCGTCAAAGGCATCGATCACCTCCACGCCGCAGCCGTCGGTGCCCAGGTACACGTGCTGGCCGTCGAGCGGCAAATCCTGGGCCGGGCTGCGCGCGGCCAGGGTATAGACCGGCGGGGCTTTTCGCAGTGCCTCTTCGACGACACGGCCTGGGATTTTGGCCACCATCGCCTGGCGGTCCACCGCCGCGCCATTGGCCTCCAGGATATCCAGCGCCTTGGGCAAGGGGAACTTGACGCCGGTCGACTCGATCACGTCCAGCGTGGCGGTGTGGATGCGCTGGACGTCTTGGGGGCTGAGGCTGTTCAAGCTCAGTCGCGGGCTTGAAATCGCGTTGATTTTACCAGGCATTTCAGGCTCCGACCAATCGCCTGGCCTCGGCCACGGCGCTGATGGCGTCTTCGCTGTAGCCCTCGGCGCCGATTTCCTCGGCCCAACTGCGCGTGACCGGCGCGCCACCCACCATGACCTTGACCTTGGGGCGCAGCCCGTTTTTCTCCAGGGCCTCGATCACGTTCTTCTGGCCGACCATGGTCGTCGTCAGCAGGGCCGACACGCCGACGATGTCGGCCTCCACCTCGCGCGCCTTTTCTGCAAAGGTCTCGAAGGGCACGTCGACGCCCAGGTCATACACCTCGAAACCGCCGGCCGCCAGCATCGTGGCCACCAAGGTCTTGCCGATTTCGTGGATGTCGCCCTTGACGGTGCCCAGCACCACTTTGCCCAACATCTGGCGCGCGCTGCCGCGTTTTTGCATCTCGGGCTCGAGCACGATCACGGCGGCTTTCATCGCCTCGCCGGCCATCACCAGATCAGGCAAGAACATCTCGCCGCAGCCAAACTGCTCGCCCACATGGTTTACGCCGGGCACATAGCCCTGGTTGATGGCATCCAGCGGGTCAAGCTCACGTTCGAGCGCCTGCCTGGCCAACGCCTCGGCTTGCTCGGGTTCGCCGTCGATGACGCTTTGTTTCATCGCTTTGAACAGTTCTTCAGACATATAAACCTCCTAGGAAGAATTTTGGATTGCGGATTGCGAATTCTGGATCGTTGGAGAGGGGGCATCAACCATTGCTTGGTGCGGCTGGCAGCGTAAAGCTAAAGGTGCTGCCCTGGCCCGGCTGGCCCTCGCTTTCGACGCCGACCTGCCCACCCAGCTTTTCCACGATGCGCCGCACAATCGACAGTCCCAGGCCTTGGCCCCTGGCGCGCACCTGGTTGAGCCGCGTAAACGGCGTAAACAAGCGAGGCTGGTCTTCGGGCGAGATGCCGTCGCCGTTATCGCGCACCCAAAAGCGCAGCATTCCCTCCGGCGCTGGCGTTGCGCCGAGTGCCAGTTGCGGTGGGTGGTTGCTGTACTTGAGAGCGTTGCTCAGGTAATTGGCCCAGACCTCCTCCACCCACGCTGCGTAACCCAAAGCCTGTGGCCACTCGTCCGGCAGGGCGATCTGGGCGTCCAGCGCGACGATCTTGTCGGCCAAGCGCTGCCGTGCTCCAAGCACAATGGTGCCCATATCCAAGGGGGTCAACACCACCTCCGCCCGGCGAAGTTCCGCCAACAGCAGCAATTCATCGACAATGTTTCCCAGCCTGTGCGCCGAGCGAGCGATCTCGGCGCAGCATTTTTCGACATCCTCATCCGGCATCGAGCCGCGATGGCTGCCCAGCATGTTGGCATAACCCAAGAGCGGCCCGAGTGGGCTTTTCAAGTCGTGAGCCACGGTGTGAGCGAAGGCATCCAGCTCCTCATTGCGTTCTTGCAACTCGAGCGCGCGCTGGTGCAGCGCCTCCTCCATGCGCACCCGTTCGGTCACGTCAAGCGAGACGCCCACCATCCCAACCGGCTGCTGGCTTTGGTCGCGAATCAACCAGGTCCTGGCCTCGATCAGCTTTTCGGAGCCATCGCTGGCATAATTGACCACGATCCCTTGCCACTTGCCATCGGCCAAAGTCCTGTCAATGATTTCTTGCTGGGTGGCGCCTCGGCCGGCGTCTTCCCCCAAGGCGTGCGCGCTCTGGCCGATCAGCTCCGTCCAGCCTACCTGGAGCAAGCGAGTCGCGACTTTGTTGGTATACGTGATCTGTCCCTCAAGGTCGGTGGCGATGATCGAGTCCTGGATCTGGTCCAAGAGCATGGCCTGGAAACGCAGTTGCTGCTCTGCCTGCTTGCGCGCGGTGATATCCTCTGTCACCGCCACTACGCGGTACACCTGCCCGCCCTCATCTTTGATCGGGAATGTCCGGCCCCACACCCAGCGGAAGCTGCCATCAGGCCGGATGATGCGAAACTCCTGGTCGAACCATGCCCCCTCGGATTGGTTTTGAAAGGCCTGCATCACCCGCTCTCTGTCATCGGGGTGAAGGGCATCCAAGAAAGACATCGGTTGGGCATACAAGCTCTCGCAGCTTCGCCCCCAGATCGTCTCGTAAGCCGGGTTGACATAGAGCACCTCCAGCGTGCGGGTATCCCGCAGCCAGACGGCCTCGTGGAGCAAAGATGCGATCTGGCGCAGCCTGGCCTCACTCTCAGCCATGGCGGCCAAGGCAGCGTCCTGGCTGCCGCTTTGAGCTGCCGTCTGTTGGGGTGCCGGCTCGCCGGTCGTGGGCGTCTGCGCCTGCTTGTTCATACATTTACACCAAAGATGACAATACCCGATGGCTCGGGTTTCTAACAGGCTACTCGATCAGCTCGGCCCGGTAAACGCACTGCGGGTGCTCTTTGCCCTTGACCTTCACCGGAGGTAATTCTTCCAGGCGCCACTCGTCGCAGACACCCACGACCTGGGCCAAGGACTCGGCCAGCAGCACCTCGCCGGGGGCAGCCATTTCTCCCAGGCGCGCGGCCAGGTTGACCGCGTCGCCGATGACCGTATAATCCACCCGCTTCGACACCCCGCCGATGTCGCCGGCCACCACCACCCCCCACGCCAGGCCTACCCCCATGCTGATTTCCTGGTTCAACTCGCGCAGCCAACCTTCACGCAACATGGCCAGGGCGCGCTGCATGGCCAGGGCCGTGCGCAGGGCACGTTGGGGCGCATTGGCCTGCGGGAGGGGCACGCCAAACACGGCCATGATCCCGTCGCCCAGGATCTTGTTGATCATGCCCTCGTGAGTATACACCATGTCCGTCATCACGGTGATGTAACGCTTGAGCACGTATTCCACCACGACCTCGAGCCCCAGGCGTTCGGTCAGCCCGGTGTAATTGCGCAAGTCCGAAAACAGCACAGCCGCCTCGCACTTGCGCAGCATACTGAGCGTCTCGCCACGTTTCAAGAGCAGCTCGACCACCTGGGGTGAAAAGTGACGCTCAAACTCGTGGCGCACGTGTTCGGTCTTCTGCCGCTCGCGCTCCAGCTCCATCTGCTCGATCTCTTTGACCAGGCTGATGTCGTGCAGGGCAGCCACGTAGCCCAGTCCCGGCACCGGCCTGACCGTGGTGTGATAGGTGCCCTTGCCGATGTCCACTTCCAAGACGACCGGCTCCTGGCGCAGCTCGGCAAAACCGAACAAGGTTGTCAGCGGATTGTCCTTGGGCAGCGCGATCTGGACAGCCTGGCCGATTTGCTCGACCCTCAACGCCAGCACCTGCCTGGCGGGCGCGTTGACGAGCGTGATGCGCATCTCGTCATCGACCACCACGATGCCGTCTGCCGAGCTGTCCAGGATAGCCGACAATTTCTTGCGCTCGCCGCGCACTTGCTCGAACAAGCGGGCATTGTCGAGCGCCACAGCCGCCTGGGCCGTCAAGGCCGTGAGCCACACGAGGTGCTCCTGGCTAAAGTAATCGGCCTCGTCGTGATCCAGCACCAGCACACCCATCACGCCCTCGCGCCCCACCAGGGGGACGAGCAGCGACGAGCGGGTATGGGCATCCGCCGGCAAGCGCAGTCCATACGGGCGCTGAGGGGTATTCTCGACCACAGCCGGCTCCAGGAGTCTGCAAGACCATTGGCGGGTCTGCTCGTCAAACATCGCCTCGAGCCTATCCGGCGGCACGTCCGGAACACCGCTGGTGTGCAATTGGTGGATGGGTTGGCAAGCTTTGTCGAGCAAATACAGGCTGCCCTGGCCGGCCTCGACCGAGGCGGCCGCCTGTTCCAGGATCACCGCCAGCACCATGGCCGGGTCGAGGCTGGCGCCCAGCACTTGGCTGGCGCGATACAGCACCTCCATGTCGATCTGCCGGCGGCGCAGTTTGTCTTCCAACAACTTGATGCGCAGCCGGCTGGCCAGGTGGGTCACCAGTTCGTCCCAATCCACAGGCTGGGAGAAGTAATCGTTCGCACCCAGTTCCAGCCCGTGCTTGACGTCGGCCGGGTCAGTGTGGACGGCAGTGATAGCTAGCACCGGCACATTCTCCAGGCGCGCATCCGAGCGCAGTTGCCGCAAAACCTTAAAGCCGTCCTGGTACGTGAGGTCCAGGTCGAGCAAGATCAAGTCAAGCTGGCGCTCGATCGCAGCCTTGAGGACGACAGGCAGATCGGCTGTTTCTCGGATGTGGCTGTATCCTCGCCCAGTCATTTCTCGCCGCACCTGCTCGATGGTGGCCGGATCGTCCGCCAATAACAGCAAGCGAGCCTCAGCCAGCGAGGATGGGGCGATGAGGGGTTGGGGCTGGGAAACAAAAACTTGTGCAGCGGCAGGCGGCCTGCCTGTCTCGGGCGGCTGTTCAGGCAGCAAAACGGCTATCTGCTCCACAAACACGCTCATATCGACCGGCTTGGGCAGATAGCCGTCATAGCCGGCCATGAGCGCGCCCTGCTCGCCGCCAATGTTCAAGGCCGTCCAGGCGACAATCGGGATGTGCGCCATGGCCGGGTCGGCCTTGAGCACGCGTGTGGCCGTCCACCCGTCCAGCAGCGGCATGCTGATGTCCATCAGGATCAGATCGGGCAGCCGGCTGCGGGCCGTGGCGATGCCGGCCTGGGCATCCGCCTCTTCCAGCACCGTGTAACCCTGGCGGCCAAGCGCCATGCGCGCCAGGACACGGGTGCCTTCTTCGTCGTCAATGATCAAAATAGTCGGCATAGAGCTGCTCTGCTTGACATCACATGTATATTCATAGCGCGGCCTCCTGCCGCAACCAAAACTCTTTCACCGCCGAGAGCGCCGAGGCCGCCGAGAAGAATTTTAAAAACTCTGCGCTC
>JAFGFO010000330.1 GCA_016931085.1 Thermoflexales bacterium | reverse complement strand
GGCTTTCCACGCCGAAGGCGTCCTGTGGATAGCCGCCAGGCTTGCGGCAGGTATGGAAACCTGCCCTACGGAGCTCTCTCCGACAAGTTCCTAGAGGAGCGCAGAGATGACATCCGCTTCACAAGAACTGTTTTTTCTCTACGAGATGGCCAAGGTGTTGGCCTCTTCGATCGACCTGGCCGAAGTGACGGAATACGTCTTGGACGGGACGTGCGCCCTGCTGGGAGCGGAACAGGGCTTTATCTACTTCCTGGACGACAACGACGCACTGTGCGTTCAAGCTGCCCGCGGCTTGGACGAGGCAGACCTGCGCCGCCTGGCCGAGTGCCTGCGGCCAGGTGTGGCAGAGCGCCGGGTCGTGGGGACGCGGCATCCCAGCCGCGCCGAGGGATCAGCCCTGGCCACGCCCTTGCTGGCCCGCAACAAGGAGCAGGGCCTGATTGGCGTGGCAACCGTCTACACGCGCGACTTTACGCCACAGGAGGAGGAGCGCCTGGCGGCGGTGGCCAACCTGGCCGCCCTGGCGTTGGAAAACGCCCGCATGCACGATCGGGCCCAACGTGAATTGGCCGTGCTGCGGCGCTTGATCGAGGCTGCCCAGTCGATGGAAACGGGCGAAATGACCAGGGAACAAGCAGCCGAGTTCGAGCAAGCGCTCGGGCGGGACGAGATCGGCCGCCTCGGTCAGGCGTTTGGCCGCATGGCCCAGCAGGTGCTCCAGCGTGAAGAGAGCCTGAGACGGCGAGTCGAGCAGCTCTCCATCCAGATTGACGAAGTCAAAAAGGCGCGCCAGGTGGCCGAGATCACCGAGACCGAGTATTTTCAGCAGCTTAGAGTCAAGGCCAAGGAGCTGCGGGATAAGGGGCTGCCGGAATAGCCTGGGGCAAATTTTTTAGAAAGTGATATAATGCGCTAATGTCAGACCCACTTTCCAAGCTAGGCAAATACCAAGTGCTCGAAGAAATCGGGCGCGGAGGGATGGGGGCCGTGTACAAGGGATACGATCCCCAGCTCGACCGCCCGGTAGCCATCAAGCTGCTGGCCCCCCACCTGGCGTGGGAACGCGAGTTTGTCGAGCGCTTTTTGCGCGAGGCGCGCGCGGCAGCCCGCCTGCGCCACCCTAACATCATCGGCATTCACGACGTGGGCCAGGACGGCGATACGTATTATTTCGTTATGGACTTTCTTCCTGGGCCGTCGCTCAAGCAGCTCGTGACGCAAAAGGGCCGCCTGCTACCCGCCGAGGCCATGCCCATCCTGCGCCAACTGGCCGGCGCGTTGGACTATGCTCACCAACAGGGACTGATTCACCGCGACGTGAAACCGGCTAACGTCATCTTCGACGCGCGCGGCCAGGCCGTGCTGACGGACTTTGGCATCGCCAAGGCCACTCAGGAAACCGGCTTGACGGCAACCGGCAAGTCCATTGGCTCACCCCATTACATGGCACCCGAACACGTGCAGGGCCAGCCGGTGAGCGCGCGCACCGACCAGTACGCCTTGGGCATTTTGGCTTTTGAAATGCTGAGCGGGCAGCTGCCGTTCAACGCCGATTCGACTACGACCGTCCTGTACAAGCAGGTCCACGAGAAGCCGCCTTCCATTACAGAGCTGTGTCCGGATCTGCCACCGGCCATCGAAAGCGCGCTGGAGCGCGCGTTGGCCAAATCGCCCGCCGAGCGTTACGCCTCCTGCAGTGACCTGGCGGTGGCCTTGGAGTTAGTCACGACGCAGCACGCTGCCCAATCGCAGCTCACGACCCAAGCCCTGCCACAAGCCGCCGCACCGCCGCCGCCACGCCAGACCCGCGCCCAGCCTCAAGCGCACGAGCAATCCGCGCACTTAGCCGCCCACCCGCCCGAGCAAGCCAAACCTGCCAGGGCAAAAACACCCAAGTCCATTTGGCTGCTAGGCACAGCAGTGACGATCGTGCTGCTCCTGGCCGGCGCCTGGGCCTACCTGGCCGGCCGGCCAACCGTTACGCCTGATGATTCTCTCAGCAAGGCCTTCCCAGCGGCAGCGCCATCTTTGACGCCAACAGCCAGGCTGGAAGCTGGCTCGCCAGCCACGCCGGCCCCGGCGTTGGACAGCCTGCCACAGATCGTTTTTTCGTCCACGCGAGGGGGAAACGCCGACATTTACATCGTCAACGCCGACGGCGGAGGACTAACACAACTGACAGCCGACCCTGCCCCGGATGAATACCCGGCCGTATCGCCGGACGGCCAGCGCATCGCTTTTCAGTCCAGCCGCGACGGCAACGACGACATCTACCTCATGAATCGCGACGGAAGCGGCCAGGTGCGCCTGACCTTCAACCCGGCCCAGGACCGCCTGCCCAGCTGGTCGCCCGACGGGCAGCAGATCGTCTTTCTCTCCGATCGAGAGGACGATTATGCCTTGTACGTGATGGACGTCCAGGGCGCCTTGCGCTCTGTCGACGGCGGCGATGTGCACCGCCTGACGCACAACAGCCGGCGGGACGGGCACCCCAGTTGGTCAACCGGCGGCCAGATCGCCTTCAATTCGGGTGACGGGGGCAACCCCACCACTTGGGAGATATACGTTATCGAGGCCGACGGCAGCCGCGAGCGCCGCCTCACCGACAACCAGGTCAACGACTGGTCCCCCCACTGGTCGCCAGATGGACGCCAAATCCTCTTTCTCTCGCGGCGGGGCACGGCCAACGACCCGGCCATCTGGACGATGAACGCCGACGGCAGTCAAGCGCAACTGCTGTACAACAATTCAGGCGCGTACGAGTGGGCGCCGGCCTGGTCACCCGACGGTCAATCCATCGCCTTCACCTCGGATGTCAGCGGGCAAGACGAGGTCTACCTGCTCAGCCTGACTGACGGCAACGTAACCCAGTTAACCCACGGTGGAGGTTCGTACCCAAGCTGGGCGCCCTAAGTATGAACGAGCAGCAGCAACTGGAAAACGCCATAGCGGCCCTGGAGGCTCAACGAGCCGTGCTGGGCGATATAGCCGTCGAAGCCGCCCTGGCCGGCCTGCGCCAGCAATTGGCCGCGCGCCAAGCCTCTCCGGCCGCCTCCCCCCCCGCTGCGACTGGAAAAACTACAGAAGGCCAACAAGCCGCGGGGAAGAGCGAACGCAAGCTCGTCACCATCGTGTTTGCCGACATCACCGGATTCACCGCCCTGGCCGAAAGGCTGGACGCCGAGCCCGTGCGCGACTTGATGAACGCCTGCTTTGCCCAGTTGGTGCCGCTCGTCGAAAAGTATGGCGGCACGGTCGACAAGTTCGTCGGCGACGCGGTCATGGCCCTCTTTGGGGCGCCCACGACTCACGAGAATGACGCCGAGCGTGCCTGCCTGGCGGCGTTGGAGATGATGGAAGCGTTGGAACGGTTCAAGGCCGGGCGGCCGGAGTTGGCCAGCCTGGGGCTGCACATCGGGATCAACAGCGGTCACGTCGTCGCCGGGGACATTGGCGCCGGCGAGCAGCACGCCTACTCCGTCATCGGCGACGCCGTCAACCTGGCGGCGCGCCTGGAAGATCACTCGCAACGGGGAGAAATCCTGGTTGGCCTGGATACCTATCGCCTGGCGGCTCCGTTGTTCGAATTCGAGAGCCTGTCGCCTGTCGCAGTCAAGGGCAAGGCCGAGCCGGTGGTGGTCTACCGCTTGATCAAAGCCCGGGCCGTGGCGGGCCAGGTGCGCGGCATCGCCGGGCTGGATTCGCCCCTGGTCGGGCGCGAGGCCGAGTTCCAGGCCCTACAGCAAGCCATGCTGCGCCTGGAGAGGGGCGAGGGTGGCGTGATCACGCTGGTGGGCGAGGCAGGGCTGGGCAAATCGCGCCTGGTCGCTGAGCTGCACAAGCAAATGCTGGCCTTCGGCCGGGACGAATCTGCACATCTGCCCAACAATTCAAGCCAGGCCAGGGCAAATCAGCTCCCGCTGCAGTGGGTGGAGGGGCGCTGCCTGTCGTACGGTGAATCGATCGCCTACCTGCCCTGGCTGGACGCGCTGCGCAACCTGTTGGGTGTGCGACCAGATGCCGCGCCGGCCGCCGTCCGCGACGCGTTGCGACAGCACGTACAAGCGTCGTGCGCGCAACGCTATGACGAGGTCTTTCCCTACCTGGCCAAGCTGCTGTCGCTGCCGCTGGAAGACGAAACCGAAGCCAAATTGGCCGGCCTGGGCGCCCAAGGTCTCAAGTTGGCCACCTCGCAGGCCGCCGCCATCCTGCTGGGCTGTGCCGCCCAGGCGCGCCCGCTGGTGCTCGTCTGCGAGGATCTGCACTGGGCCGACCCAACCTCGCTCGAACTGCTGGAAAAACTGCTGCCCCTGGCCGACTTGGCGCCTCTCTTGTTCATCGCCGTGATGCGCCCCGAGCGAGAGCACGGCTGCTGGCGGATCAGGCAAGCCGCGGCCCAGCGCGAACACCATCTCGACTTGCAGATCGCTCCGCTGGCACCGAGCGAAAGCGCGGCGTTGGTTAGCAACCTGCTGCGCGTCCAGGCCCTGCCGCCAGCATTGTGCCAGCGTATCCTGCAAAGCGCCGAGGGTAACCCCTTCTATGTCGAGGAGATCATCCGCTCACTGCTGGACAGCGGCGCCGTCGTCTACGAGCCGGCCCTCGGCCGGTGGCGAGCCACGCGCGAGGTGGACGAGATCGTCATTCCCGATACGCTGCAGGGCGTGCTGGCCGCCCGCATCGACCGGCTGCAAGGCGAGACCAAACGCATCTTGCAACTG
>JAFGFO010000329.1 GCA_016931085.1 Thermoflexales bacterium | reverse complement strand
GATTTAGCCTTTTGAAAGCCTCTGTGTGCCTCTGTGTTCCCTCTGTGAGGCTCTGTGTAACTAAAAATAGGCAGGCTGAGTAGTTACTATAAAAGTACAAAACTCACAAGTCCTTGACATTCACATAGGATGGAATATAATTGCTTCCAGCGATGAGGCTCGCCGGCGGACGTGCCGCCAAGGTCTTTCGAAAGACTGATAGCTTCTATCTGAAAAGAGGGTAGAAGCTTTTTCGTTGTCAAAGGAGAACGCCTGGATGTCTGTTCAGCTCGTGGCCCACAAGATCAAAGAAAATATCGCGCGCGTGATGGTCGGCAAAGACGAGGTCGTCGAATTGTTGTTGATCGCGCTCTTTTGTGAGGGGCACGTGCTGCTGGAAGACGTGCCCGGCATCGGCAAGACGACGCTGGCCAAATCACTGGCCAAGTCGCTAGCGTGCAGCTTTCAGCGCATCCAGTTCACGCCCGACCTGCTCCCGACCGACATTACGGGCGTGAGCGTGTTCAATCAAAAGACGAGCGAGTTCGAGTACCGGCCCGGCCCACTCGTGGCCCAGGTTGTGCTGGCCGACGAGATCAACCGCGCCGGCCCGCGCACCCAGGCGGCGTTGCTGGAAGCGATGGAAGAGCGCCAGGTGACGGTGGACGGCGTCACACGCCCACTGCCGCGCCCGTTCCTGGTGCTCGCCACTCAGAACCCCATCGAGCTCGAAGGTACCTTCCCCTTGCCCGAAGCGCAGGTAGACCGCTTTTTTATGCGGCTCGCCATCGGCTATCCCGACGAAGGCGGCGAGCGGGCGATCCTGCGCCGCTTCCGAGAGAGCAGCCCGCTGGCCGAGCTGGCACCAGTAGTAGAAGCCGGCGACATCCTCGCGCTGCAGAAGACAGTCCGGCAGGTGGCAGTCCACCCGGCCATCGAGGAATACATCGTGCGGCTGACGCGCGCCACGCGGCAGCACGAGGCCGTTCAACTGGGCGCCAGCCCGCGCGGTTCGTTGTGCCTGTATCACGCGGCGCAGGCGCAAGCAGCCATCCAAGGTCGAGAGTATGTATTGCCGGACGATGTCAAGCGCTTGATCCACGCTGTGTTGGCCCATCGCATTCTTAACACCAGCCAGGCGCGAGTGCGCGGGCAGGCGGCAAGCGACATTTTGGACGAGATCGGGGCTAAAACGCCTGTGCCGGTCGAGGAAAGCTGGTCAGTGGAGCTTGGGCCAACGTGACCAGGGTACTCAATTCGCTCACCATCGCCGTCTGCCTGGCCAGCATCGTGCTGAAGAATCCCTTTCTGTTCTTGCTGGGCGTGTTGCTGGCGTTGGTGGCGGGTGTAACTGCCCTATGGGATCGCTACGCATTGGCCGGCGTGACCTACGCGCGTCGCCTGGGCGCACAGCGACTATTCGTGAGCGAAGAGACCGATCTGTGGATCGAAGTCGTCAATCCCAAGCCGCTGCCGCTGGCCTGGCTCAGGATCGAAGACGAGATTCCAGACGGGATCAAGATTCCCCAGAGCAAAGTCTACCGCTCGTACAAATGGACTCGCTTTATTCTGTCGAATCTCATCTCGATGCGCTTCTACGAGCGGGTGCGCAAGCACTATCGTCTGCGCGCCATGCAGCGCGGCGCGCTCGAATTCGGCCCGGCGGAACTGCGCTCGGGTGACATGTTCGGGTTCAAGTACCAGGACAAGGTGATTCCCGGGACGGACTGGCTGATCGTCTATCCCAAAGTGGTGCCCGTGGCAGCGCTGGGGCTGCCGGCTGCTTACCCGTTTGGCGATGTCAAGACCAGGCGTAAAATCACGCCGGACCCACTGCGCATCACAGGTGTCCGCGCTTACACGCCCGGCGACAATCCGCGCTTCATCCACTGGAAAGCGAGCGCCCGGCGCGGCGAGCTGCAGAGCAAGGTCTTTGATCCCGGCGCGACTCATGCCTCGGCTATCTTTCTCAACGCGCGCACCACCGAGGAAGCCGGCTATATCCCGGCCTACTTTGAGCTGGCTGCCACCGCGGCGGCCTCGGTAGCGCGGCACCTACTGGATGGGCGTGAGGCCGTGGGCTTGTACGCCAACACCCATCGCTTGAGATCGGGCGGCCCCGTGCGCCTGCCGCCTTCGCGCCGGCCCGATCGCTGGTTCGAGATCCTGGATACACTCGCCTGGATCAACACCCTGGCGTCGGCTTCGTTCGAGCGCACCTTGCAAGCTGAGGCCGCGTCTTTGCCGTTCGGCGCGGCCGTCATCGCCATCTCGGCTGTGACGAGCGACGAGATGATCGCCGCCCTGCTCGATCTCAAGCGCGGCGGGCATCCGGTCACGTGGCTGTCCATCGGCGAGAGCGCGCCGGAGCGCGTGCCGGACGATTTGCAGATGTACTGGATTGGCGATCACACGACACACCAACGCCTGGTAGAACTCGACTTGCCCCTGATGGCGCAACCTGTACTAACGACGGAAAGCTAGCGCAAGCGTATGTACCAGTTCACCCTCACGGACTATAAATGGAATTGGGTTGACGACGGGCTGCTGCCGTATGCCCTGGCGGCTATGCGTGCCCTGTGGGTATGGCTGCTGGTACACCTGTTTTCGCTGAGCCTGATGCCGTATCGTTCCGATCTCATCCCGCTGCCATGGGTATTTGGACTGCTGGCGATGAGCACGGCCCTCACGCAAGTGGGTGTGTACGTCATCAAGAGCAACTGGCGAGCCATCCTCCTGATCGCGCTGGGCGGCTTGGGCGCGGTCGCTCTCACCTTGTATATTGGATTGGGTTCAGGCCGGCCGGCGATTGGGGATCTGGGCTGGTTCAGCCGCTTGCTTCAAGACCAAGAGGCCAGCATCAGCACGCTCGTCGTGGCGGTATGGCTGTGGTGGTGGGGCATTCGCGCAGGCCGCGAGCGCGTTTACTACGACGCATTGGTGAATGACTTTGCATGGGGTGCGTTGATGCTGGCCTTCGCAGGGGCCACCGCCTATGCGACTCGCCTGGGGGCGCTTCGCGTGGCAGTGTTTACACTGAGTTCATTTTTCGCCATTGGCCTGGGGGCGCTGGCCATCGCCAATCTGCAAAGCACGCGGCGCTTCGAAGGCAGTCGCACCGAGCAGACGGTGGCCTTCAACCGCTACTGGCTGGGCACCGTGGGCGTCGTGATTGGCGCTTTGCTGCTGGCTGGCCTGATCCTCAGCCAGTTGTTCGCGCCCGACATCATGATGTGGATCTTGGCCAAGCCGGCGGCCGTGCTCGGATGGCTGGTGCACCTGCTGGTTTTCGCCTGGGTACTCGCGACCTATCCCCTTTTCTTGCTGCTCGAATGGCTGGCAAGCATCGTGCGCCAGCAGATCGACCCGACTGAGCAGCCGTCGACTCCTTCCCTGCCGAGTTTTGCCGATCAGTTCGAGGGCTTGGAGCAAAGCCAGCCCACTGCCGTGTCACCTGAACTCTACGTGGCCCTGCAAGGGTTGGCTGGAGTCCTGCTGGTGGCCCTGGTCGCCCTGATCTTTGCGTTGGCGTTCCGGCGCTTCAGGACTTTGCTCGAAGAAGACGTCGAAGAGACACGCGAGAGCATCCTCTCGCTAGACTTGTTGAGGGAACAACTGGCGCAACTGTTCGGGCGGAAGAAGAAGGGGGACGGCGTCGAGCCTGAACCCTTCGTCTCGATTGCCGGCGATGAGCCGCGCGCGCAGGTCCGCCGCGTTTACCAGGCGCTTCTCGCCTGGGCAGCCGCTCGAAACATGCCGCGCCCGCCTGGGCTGACACCCAGCGAATACTCGCTCTGGCTGGGCGATACGCTGCTCAACCATCGAGAGCCGATCGCGGCGATCACGAGGATCTACCAGCAAGCACGCTACAGCACTGCACCGATTCTCCCTACGCACGTGGAGGAGGCGTCGCGCGCCTGGGCGCTCATTGCAGAGGCAGACCTGGGCGAAAGCTGAGGAGCTAGCAATCTGTCGGAGACCCCCGTAGGGCAGGTTTCCATACCTGCCGTCAAGACGGCGGCTATAGAAAGCCGCCCTACAAAATTGTCTCTCCGATAAGCTCCTAGGCCTTGGGCCTGACGCGCGGAAAGAGCAAGCGCTTGAGGCGGTAGCTCAACGACGGCGTGTAACGCTGGGGCGGCGGGGGCGGGAACGGGTCCTCGTCCTGCAGCTTGCGATAGGCATAACGCACCAGGACGCCCAAGGTAGCCAGCATCGGCGCGGCCAGGAAAATGCCGAGCACCCCGGCCAGGCTGGCGCCGGCCACCACCGCGATCAGCACGGCCAGGGGATGCAAGTTGAGCTGCTGGCCCATGATGCGCGGCACGAGGTAGTTGTTCTCAACTTGCTGGATCAGGGTGTACAGCACGACCACCAGCACGGCGAAGGAAAGATTGGACATGGGCAGCCAGCTCGAGCCGTGCCAGGCCGCCAGCAACACGGCCGGGATCGTGGCGACGACCGGTCCAAAGTTGGGGATGAACTCGAGCGCCCCGGCCAACAAGCCCATCACCAGCGCGCTGCGCAGTCCCACGATGCTGGTCATCACGGTCACAATCACACCGATGACGAGGCACAGGGTCAGTTGGCCGCGAAAGAAGGCGTTCCATATCTTGCCGATCTCGCCCCCCAGCCGGCGCAAGTCCTCGCGCGTCTTGAGCGGCGCCAGCTCGTCAAAGAACGCGCTAATGGTGGGGGCGTCTTTGACCATGTAAAACGAGATGATGAGGATGAAAAGAGTCTGCAGCAAGCCGGAGGCCACGTCCACCACCAGCGACAGCGTGCCACTCGCCAGCGGCGAAAGCAAGCTGCGCAACTCGCCGCCAACTTGCCGGACGAGCGATTGCACGTCGAACGACCACTGCCCTAGAACGAGCGTATAGTCCAACCAGCTCTCAGCCGTGGCAATCCAGCCCTGAAAGTCCAAATTGATCGAGCGCACCTGGGCGGTGATGACGGGGATGAGATTGGCAACCGCCACCAGCACGATGACGATCAACACCAAGTAGACCAACGCCGTGGCCAGCGTCCGTCCCAGGCGCAGCCGCCGCATGCCAAAATCAACCACCGGCGACAGCACGTAGGCCAGCAGCAGGGCCACGACCAGGGGTTGGGTCACCTGCCTGAAGCGCCACAACGCCAGGGCACCCAGGATCAGCCCAAAGATGATCACAATACGCTTGGTATAAGGAGACCAGGGTTCTGAGATCATGGCTCACTCCGTGTCCTCAGAAACCGAGTTTTTCCTCCCCCACGCTTGGGGGTGCTTGGCAAAAACTCGGTTTCTGCCTCACCTGACCGGTCCCACCCGCTCCGGCGGCCAGTACACGAAACAGGCCCGGCCGGCGATAGTCTCGATCGGCGCCAGCTCGAAACTGCGTGAATCGATCGAGTCGCCGATCAGGATGTTCAAGGGTGGCACCGTGACGCGCGGGAAATCGCCTCCCTCCAAGCCGGGCCACGCTTCATCCAGCGGCTGCCCGTCAACTGTCACCCGCCCGTCGCGGCGCTCGAGCGTTTCACCCGGCAGAGCCATCACGCGTCCCACCACAAGCTTGCCACCCGCACCCAGCACAACCACATCACCCCGGCGCGGGCCGTGCCAGCGATAACTGATTTTTTCGACCAGCAGGCGCTTTGGCTGGGCCACCTGATCTATGTCCTGCACCAGGACAGCTTGCACGACGAACAGATTGACCAACGCGACGACGAGCGCGGCCGGCACAAGCACCGCCAATGCCCGGCCCGCCCAGGAAGACCATAGACAACCGCTAGCATTAGCAGGCTCTGTGCTTCGACGCCCTATCATGACTGCGTATTACGCAATACGTACTACGTCCCTCATCACCGGCGCGGCGGGCCGCGGCGCTCGCTGCGATTGGAACCGCCGTCTCTAAAGCGAGAGCCGCCACCACCGCTGCGGCTGCGATCGCCGCCTGGGCGGCGGCCGCCACCGCTCGGCTTGGCGTCGCGCTCGAGTGCCTCTTCCGGCGTCCAGCCTTCCAACACGGCCTGGCGGCTGAGGCGAATCTTGCCCTCCGCGTCGATGCGGGTCACCATGACCATGATCTCGTCGCCCACCCGCGCGGCATCTTCCACGCGCTCCACGCGATAGTCGGCCAGTTGTGAGATGTGAACCATGCCGTCCACGCCCGGCAAAATTTCGACAAAAGCGCCGAAATCGGTGGTGCGCACCACCTTGCCGGTGTAAATCTTGCCGACCGTGGCCGATTCGGTCAGCGCCTCCACCCGTTGGCGGGCCTTTTCACCGCTGGCGCCGTCAACGGCCGCGATATAGACCGTGCCATCATCTTCGATGTCGATCTTGACACCCAGCTCGTCCTGGATGCCACGGATGACCTTGCCCCCTGGGCCAATGACGGCGCCGATCTTTTCGGGATCGATCTTGATGATGAGCATGCGCGGTGCGTAAGGGCTCAACTCGGCGCGCGGCTCGGGCAGCACGGCCAGCATCGCTTCGAGGATGGACAAACGCGCCTTGTGCGCATCGGCCAAGGCCTCGGTCATAACTGCATGGCTGATGCCCTTGACCTTGATGTCCATTTGCAGCGCCGTGATGCCCTTGGCCGTGCCGGCCACCTTAAAGTCCATATCGCCCAGGTGGTCTTCCAAGCCCTGGATATCGGTCAGCACGGCGTAACGCTCGCCTTCCTTGATCAGGCCCATCGCCGCGCCGGCCACCGGGGCTCTTATCGGCACACCGCCGTCCATCAAGGCCAGGCTGCTGCCGCACACCGAGGCCATCGAGGTGCTGCCGTTGGACGACATCACCTCACTCACCACGCGTATGGTGTAGGGGAACTGTTCCTGGGAGGGCAAAACCGGCAGCAGGGCACGTTCGGCTAATGCGCCGTGCCCGATCTCGCGCCGGCTCGCGCCGCGCAGCATGCGTGTTTCGCCGACCGAATAAGGCGGGAAGTTGTAATGGTGCATGTAGCGCTTGCTGCTGTCAGGTGCTAGCCCATCCAGCTCCTGCGCATCGCGGGGCGTGCCCAGGGCCAAGATAGACAAGACCTGGGTTTCCCCACGTGTGAACAAGCCAGTGCCGTGCGTGCGCGGCGACAGGCCCACCTCGCACGAGAGGGGGCGAATATCCCGCAAGCCGCGCCCATCCGGCCGCTTGCCCTCCAAAATCCGGCCGCGGATCTCACGCTTCAGCTCGTCCTGGAAAGCGCCTTTGACCTGGACGCGATCGATGAGCAAGCCGCCCATCACGTCAGTTTGACCGGCGGTCAACTGCTCCATAACCTCGACGATGACCGACTCTTCCAGCTCATCCAGGGCCTCTGCGCGAGCGTCCTTGTCAAAATAACGATTGAGGATATCGGTAATCCGGCCATTGAGTGACTTGCTCACTGCCTGGCTCACCTCGGTGTTGATGGTATAAGATGGATAAGTCGCCTTAGGCTTGCCGAGTTGCGCGCGCATCTGGTTCTGGGCCTCGATGACAGGCTGCATCGCCCGTTGGGCCAGCTCGAGCGCCTCGAGCACCAGCTCCTCAGGCAGCTCCTTCGCGCCACATTCCACCATCAAGACTGCGTCGGCCGTGCCAGCCACCCGCAGGTCCAGCTTGCTCTCGGCCAATTGGCTGTAGGTCGGATTGACGACGAATTGGTCATCGACGTAGCCGATGCGCGCCGCCCCGACCGGGCCGCCAAAGGGGATGTCTGAGATCAGCAGCGCCGCCGACGAACCGACGATAGACAGCATGTCTACCGGGTGTTCGCCGTCCGAGGACAGGCTGGTGACGATGAGCTGCACGTCATTGCGCATGTCCTTGGGGAACAAGGGGCGCAGCGGGCGATCGGTCAAGCGCGCCACCAGGATGGCCGCCTCGCTGGGGCGGCTTTCGCGGCGGAAAAAGCTGCCGGGAATGCGCCCGGCCGCGTAT
>JAFGFO010000328.1 GCA_016931085.1 Thermoflexales bacterium | reverse complement strand
TCGATGGGCGTCGTCGTGCAAAAGATGGTCAACTCGGAGAAATCGGGCGTGAGTTTCACAGTCGATCCGGTTCTGCGCAATCACTACCAGATGGTTATCGAAGGCGTTTGGGGTCTCGGCGAGGGTGTCGTCTCGGGCGCGATCACGCCCGACCATTACAAAGTGGATCGCGAGACCTATGAGATCGTATTCGAGTTTGTCCCGGACAAACAAATCATGTTCTGCCAGAATGGAATGGGAGGCGTGGTCAAGCTGCCGGTGCCTGCCGAAAAGGTTTCAGTGCGGGTGCTGAACGACGACGAGTTGCGACAACTGGTTGATTTGGGCAACCAGATTGAGCAACATTTCGGCTGTCCCCAGGACATCGAATGGGGCATTGAGAAAGGCGTCATCTATTTGCTGCAAAGCCGGCCTATTACGTGTCTGTAAGGAGTGAACCATGTTGCAACTGAGCGAAGAATTCTCGTCAGGTGGCGCCCATTTACGAGTGGATGTGTACGGCTCGCAGCCGGTGGACCACCTGTTGGAAGATATGACCTTTATGAATTACCGCCTGGCGAACGTCGTCATCGAGCCCCAGGTCACGCGCCCCGCGCCCGGCATGGTCTGGCGCCAGGACGCCGCCGAAAAGAACGTCTGTTATGAAAACGGTGTCTTGACCCTGGCCGGCGGCTGGTTCGAGGGCGAGATACAGCGCATCGTCGTGGCCATGCTGGCGCTGGAGATGGAACAAGTCGGGCTGCACCCCTTCCACGCCTCTGCGGTGCGCTATCGCGATCGCACGATCATGTTCATGGGCGGCGAAGCCAACCACGGCAAAACCATGTCGCAGATCGAAGGCTGCCGGCGCAGCGGGTTGGTCATCTCGACCGAGACGACGGTGACGGATGAGCGCGGTTGGGCTGTGATGGGTTCCAAGAACGTGTTCCTGCGCAAGCGAGCCAAAGGCACGGAGCGCGCCGACCTGCCCAACCAGGATCAGGGCGTGGCGAAATTTTTCGACGAGACGCCTCCGTTCGTCAACTATGATGATCCAAGTGACATCGACCTGGTCATCTTGCCGGCGATCGACGGCAACTATGACACCTCGGTGGTCGAGCTGGCCGCCTACGAAAAAGAGTACCAGGTCTATCATTCGCTGATGAACTATTTCAACCTGCACGTTTTGCTGGCGTCCGGCTTGCCCATGCCCATGATTGACACAGACGAACGGCGCACGAGGCGAGCGGATTTCGGACGCCGCTTTGCCCAGCGCCCCTCCTACTTGATTAGAGCCAGGAATCCGCATATAATACTGGATGAGGTCGAGCGATTGCTGTGAGCAATCAAATCCTCTCGACCTCTAGAATCAGTAGGAGGGATATGAACAGTTTAGATAAAGCGTCAGCCGCTCGTCTGAATGGCGCCGCCGTGCTGCCGCGACTCGTTCTCAGCGAACAGGTCAAAGAAATCATCATCAAAGCGATCATGAGTGGAGATCTCGAGCCTGGCCAGCGCGTGGTCGAGAGCGCGCTGGCCAAGCAACTGGGCGTGAGCCAGGCGCCGGTGCGCGAGGCTATCCGTGACCTGGTCCTGCTGGGCTTCCTGGAGGCGGAGCCGTACAAGGGTACCTCGGTGCGCTCGTTCACGACGGCCGGGCTGTACGAGGTGTACACTGTCCGTGCGGCGCTCGAGTCCCTGGCGGCTCGCCTGGCGGCCAGCCGCCTGACGGAAGATGAGCTCACGGCTCTGCGCAAAATCCTGGCCGACATGATCGAGGCCGGGAAAAACCGCGAGACGGATCGGATGGTTGGTCTGGATATTGAATTTCACAGCACGATCGTGCGCATGTCTGGAAACAAGTTGTTGTACCAGCTTTTGCAGACCTTGCGCTTTGGCTACTGGACGATTGTCACGACTCGCATATCGAGCTATAACCTGGAAGAGCTGGCCGCGCGGCACGCCGAGCTGCTGGAAGCGCTCGAAACACGCGATCCGGAAAGGGCCGCTCACGCCATGCAGCACCACATCGAAGACCTGGGCAAGCCAGCCGGGGTATAAGTTGGTTACAGACTTGTCACAGATGGGCCGGTCACGTGCATGTCAGGGCGGCAGATCGTGTCATTGAGCAAAAAGATGCGCATTTCACTCAAATACGGACGCACAACACATTCCGTCGACCTGGACAGCCAAGCCGCGCACGTGGCTGTTCTCACCTCGGGCCGCGCCCGTCCCGAGTGCGACGAAACCACGCTCGTCCAAAATGCGCTGGCCCAACCGATCGGCAGCCCGCGCCTGGCCGAACTGGTCTCGCGCGGGCAGCGCGTCGCCATCGTCACCAGCGACGTGACACGCCCTTGCCCGTCTGGTTTGCTCCTGCCTCACCTGTTGAATGAGCTCAACCGGGGCGGCGTGCGTGACGAGAACATCACCGTCGTGTTCGGACTCGGCACACACCGGCCGCATTCTAAAGCCGAACAGCTCCAACTGGTGAGCGAACGGGTCTTTCGGCGCGTCCGGTGCGTTGACTCGAACCCCTGCGACTGCACCTTTGCCGGCGTGACCCGTCGAGGCACGCCAGTCTCCATCTTTCGGCCGGTGATGGAAGCCGACGTGCGCGTGTGCGTGGGCAACATCGAGTATCATTACTTTGCCGGCTACAGCGGCGGGGCCAAGGCCATCGTCCCCGGCGTGGCCGGCGTCGAGACCATTCAGCACAATCATCGCCGGATGACCGAGCCGGGCGCGCTGGCCGGCCACCTGGACGACAACCCCGTTCGCTGCGACATCGACGAAGCGGGCGAGATGGTGGGCGTTCACTTTATCCTCAACGCCATCCTCGACGAGGACAAGGCCGTCGTGAGCGTCGTCGCGGGCGCTGCGCGCGCCGCGCATCGCGAGGGCTGCAAACGGTTGGACGCTTTCGGGATGGCGACGATTGACCAGCTTGTGGATGTGGTCATTGTGAGCGCGGGCGGCTACCCCAAGGATATCAACTTGTATCAAGCCCAAAAGGCGTTGGACAACGCGCGTCACATCGTTCGCCCAGGCGGGGTGATCATACTCGTAGCCGAGTGCGGCGAGGGAATGGGCAGCCGCGTCTTTGAAGAATGGATGCGAGAGCCGGGCGGGCCGGATGCCATCATCGCCCGCATCCAGAACCAGTTTGTCATCGGCGGGCACAAGGCGGCCGCCATCGCCATGACGATGAAGCGGGCCGAGGTGGGCCTGGTCTCAGGGCTGCCGGCCCTCGAGCTGCGCGCGATGGGCTTTACGCCGTTCGATAACCTGGCCGAGGCAACGCGATACGCACTGAACAAGTTTGATGCGCCGCGTGTGGCCATCATGCCGGAGGGCGGGGCCGTCGTGCCATGTGTGAAATCCTCACTGTCAATCTGTGATTCTCATAACAAGAAAGGTGAAGAAACATGAGTTCGAGTGACTCGACACCAGGGACAACGACGATGGTCAGCGAGGTCGACAAGTGCTTGCACATGTACGAGCAGATGTGCAAGATACGCGTGTTCGAGGAACACGTGGACGAGTTGTACAAGACCGCCAAGATGCCGGGCCTGGCCCACCTCTACATCGGTGAAGAAGCGGTCGCCGTGGGCGTATGCGAGGTTCTGCGGCGCGACGATTACATCACCAGCACCCATCGCGGGCACGGCCACTGCCTGGCCAAAGGCGCCCGGCTCGACCGCATGTTTTGCGAGCTGTTGGGCCGCGCGCCCGGTTACTGCGGCGGCAAAGGCGGCTCGATGCACATTGCCGATCAAGAGTTGGGCAACCTGGGCGCGAACGCCATCGTGTGCGGCAGCGCGGGCATCGCCACCGGCGCAGCGTTTTCGGCCAAGTGGCGCGGCACGGATCAGGTCGTGGCGATGTTTTTTGGCGAAGGCGCGTTGGGCCAAGGCGTTTTGTACGAAGTGATGAACATGGCGTCGCTTTGGAAGCTGCCGGTGATTTACGTGTGCGAAAACAATCTCTACAACGAGTACACGCTCTACACCGAGGCGGCGGCGGGCGAAATCCTGGCGCGGCCTCGCGCGTTCGACATTCACGCCGTCGAGGTGGACGGGCAGGACGTGCGGGCGGTTCATCAAGCCATGCTGGGCCTGGTCGAGCGAGCGCGGCGCGGCGAAGGCCCCGGCTTCCTGTTGTGCCATACGTATCGCTACCGAGGCCATCACGTGGGCGACGTCAACCGCGGCTTTTATCGCTCCAGAGAAGAGGAGCAATCGTGGATGACGGAGCGCGACCCGCTCAAAATACTTGCGCGCTGGCTGATCGAGCAGCAGCAAGCCACAGCAGACGTCTTGGAGCGAATCGAACAAGACGTGCGCGCCGAGGCCGAGGCCGCCGTTCAATTTGCGCTCGACGCGCCGTATCCGGATCCGAGTGAGGTGGATAAACATGTCTACGCTTGATACCCAAGCGGCTAGTTCCATACGCGAATTGACTTTTGCCCAGGCGATCAAAGAAGCTATCGCCGAAGAAATGCGCCGCGACCCGTGCGTCTTGATCATAGGCGAAGATGTAGGCGAAGCCGGGACAACGTTCAAGGTGCTGGTGGGCTTGATTGACGAGTTTGGCCCCAAGCGCGTGATCGATACGCCCATCTCCGAGCCAGGCTTTGCCGGCATCGGCGTCGGCGCGGCGATGACGGGGCTGCGGCCCATCGTGGACATCATGTTCGGGGATTTTATGACGCTCGTCATGGACCAGGTCGCCAACCAGGCTGCCAAGGTTCACTATATGTCGGGCGGCAAGCTCAAGGTACCCATCGTCTTTCGCACGACGATGAGCGCGACGCGCCGCCAGGCGGCGCAGCACAGCCAGAGCTTGCAGGCCTGGCCCAGTCACGTGCCCGGCCTCAAGGTTGTCCTGCCCTCGACACCCTACGACGCGAAAGGCTTGATGAAGACCGCCATCCGCGACGATAACCCGATCGTGTTCTTCGAAGACAAGATGATGTACCACACGCTCAAAGGTCACGTGCCGGAAGGCGAGTACCTCATCCCGTTCGGAGTGGCCGACGTCAAGCGGGTGGGGACGGACATCACCCTCGTCGCCACGAGCAGCATGGTGCACGTCGCGCTCGCCGCCGCCGACATGCTCGACCAGATCGGCGTCAGCGCCGAAGTGGTCGACCCACGCACGACCTGGCCACTCGATAAGCAGACGCTGGTCGAATCCGCCATCAAGACCGGCCGCGCCATCGTCGTGGACGAAGGCTACGAGCGCTATGGCGTCACGGCCGAGCTGGCTTCGATCCTCGCCGAGGGCGCGTTCTATTATCTCGATACGCCGGTCAAGCGGATGGGCGCCATGGATGTGCCGGTGCCGTTCTCGCCCGTGCTGGAGGACCTGACTGTGCCTTCAGCGCAACGCGTGTTCGAAGCCGCCAAGGCCATGTGTGGCAAGGCGTGAGAGGAGGCCGGCATGGCTACAAACGTCATTATGCCCGCCTTGGGCATCTCTCAAGACAAAGGCCAGGTGCTGCGCTGGCTCAAGCGTGAAGGCCAGAGCGTGACGCAAGGCGAGCCCCTGCTGGAAATCGAAACCGACAAAGCGACTGTCGAGCTGGAAGCGCCCGCCTCGGGGGTCCTGGCAAACGTAAGCGCGCAGGAGGGTGACGAGGTGCCTGTGGCGCAGGTGATTGGCCTCATCCTTGCGCCGGGCGAAGCCGCGCCACCACGGGCCCCTCGACTCGAAGCGGTGGCGACGCCAGCCGCCACACCTGCGCCCATCAGTACGACGCCAGCACCCGCACCAAGCCGCGTCACGCCTGCCGCCGGCGCTCTCCCTACAGCCGCGCCCATCTGCGCGACGCCCATCGCGACGCGCATCGCCCTGGAACACGGCCTTGACCTGCGGCTGATCAGGCCGCGGGGAGGGCGCATCGAAAAGGCCGATGTGCTGGCCTGTATCGAATCGCCAAGAGCCGCCCCCCTACCTGTCCTGGCAACACGCATCGCCGCGTCGCCCAAAGCGCGCCGCTTGGCCGCCGAGCGCGGGATTGATCTGGCGGCCCTCCAGGGCAGCGGGCCTGGCGGCGCGATCCAGTCGGCCGATGTGCCGGCGGCTTGTGCACCATCTCTTGTTTCACCTGCGCAGGGAACAGAACTGGGCGTCAGCGCCGTGTGGCGCATCATGGTGGAGCGCATCACCCAGTGTTGGACGAGCGTGCCGCATTTTTATCTGCTGCGAGAGCTCAACGCCAGCGGCCTGATCGCATGGCGCGACAAGGCGCACAAAGGCTCCGATCTCGAGATCACCTACACCGATTTGCTCGTCAGGGTCGTCGCCGCGGCGCTGCACCGGCACCCTCGCCTCAACGCGATGTGGGATGAAGGCCGAATCCGCCTGAACGAGGACATCAACGTCGGCTTAGCGGTGGCCATCGAGGATGGACTCGTCGTCCCCGTCATCCACGCCGCCGAGCGCTTGAGCGTGAGCGAAATCGCGGTGCGGCGTCAAGACCTGGTAAAGCGGGCGCAGGCGGGTAGACTCCGTCCCGACGACATCACTGGCGGCACCTTTACCCTCAGCAACCTGGGCATGTACGGCGTGGATGCCTTTAACGCCATTGTCAATCCGCCGCAGGCCGCCATCCTAGCCGTGGGGCGCATCGTCGAGCGCGTGGTCCCTCTCAACGGGCAGCCGGCCGTCCAGCCGATGATGACGTTGAGCCTCTCGTGCGACCATCGCGTGGTGGATGGCGCGCGCGGCGCGCAATTCCTGGACAGCGTAGCTGGGTGGATTCAAGAACCTTTGAGACTTTTGTAAAAGGAGATAAACCATGAGCAGAGTTAAAGTAGCAGTCGCCGGTTATGGCGTGATTGGAACGCGGCTGGCCGAGGGCGTGGCGTTACAGCAAGATATGGAACTGGTCGGCGTGACCGACGTCGCGCCGACGTTGACCGTGCGGGCCATGCACGAAGCAGGTATGCCCTATCCATTCTTCCTGGTTGATCTGGCCAAAAAGCCCGACTTTGACGCGCTCGGCATTCCCGTTTCGGGCACATTCGACGATCTGCTGGAGCAGGTGGACGTCGTGTTGGATGCCACACCGGGCGGCGTCGGGGCCAGGAACAAAGCGTTGTACCAAAAACACAACGTCAAAGCCATCTTCCAGGGTGGTGAGAAGAATGACGTGGCCGACGTGTTCTTTCACGGTTACGCCAATTACGAAAAGGGCCTGGGCCAGAACTTTATAAAGCTGACCTCGTGCAACACGACCGGCTTGATTCGCGCCGTGGACGCGATGGATCGCGAGGTCGGCGTCGAGAAGGTGGCGATTACCATCATCCGGCGCGTTGCCGATCCGGGCGACACGCACCGCGGCCTGGTGGATGTGCTGCAAGTGGACAAGGTGCCCAATCACCAGGCTAAAGACCTGATGCTGATTATGCCGCACGTCGACGCGACCGGCTTCCTGGTTCACACGCCGGTCACGCACGGCCACATCATCAGCATCGTCGCCACGCCGAAAAAGACGATCAGCAAAGACCTGTTGCTGGACATCTTTAGGCGGCATCCGCGCATCCGGGTCGTCAGGATCGCCGACGGCTTCAACTCGAACACCTCGCTGTTCACCTATGCCGGCCACCTGGGCAACAAGCGCGGCGACATGTACGAGATCGGCGTGTGGGAAGAGTGCATTGGCATGTCGGGCGATGACATCTTGTTCGCCATCAACATCCCGCAAATGGCGGTGACCATTCCCGAAACCATCGACGGCATCCGGGCCTGCCTCAAGCTGCAGACCGAGCGTCTGGAGGCGGTCGGCTGCACCAACCAGTACCTGGGGATGAAAGCGAGAGCATAAAGAGCATAATATGGAAGCAGGCATTCTCACGCTGGACGATTTCGATTATCGAGACAAGACCGTTATCTTGCGACTAGACATCAATTCGCCCATCAACCCCACCACGGGCGGACTGGCCGACGACAACCGCATCCGCAAGAGCATACCCACCATCCGCGAGCTGGTCGACGCCGGCGCGCGCGTGGTGATGTTGGCGCACCAGGGCGACACCGAAGATTATCAGAACCTGGTTTCGCTCGCACCCCATGCCGAGCGGCTGGGCGAATACCTGGAGCGGCCGGTGGGCTTTGTGGACGACATCTGCGGCCCCACGGCGCTCGAGTGCATCCGGGCGCTCGAGCGCGGCGAGCTGCTGCTGCTCAACAACGTGCGCTACCTGGCCGAAGAGGTATCTACATTCGTCAACTTTGTCAAGCTCACACCCGAACAGTTGGCCAAGACCTGGCTGGTGCGTAAGCTGGCGCCCCTGGCCGATTATTTTGTGTGCGAAGCCTTTGCCGCCGCGCACCGCTATTCTCCGTCTCTCGTAGGCTTTGCCGAGCGGCTGCCGGCGGCGGGCGGGCGCTTGTTGATCGAGGAGTTTGGCGCGCTGGCCCGTGTCAAAGAGACGCCCACCCACCCCTGCGTGTACGTCCTGGGTGGCGCGCGCATCGCCGACGCGTTCAGCATGATGAAGACAGTGCTGAATTCCGGCGCGGCCGATCGCGTGTTGACATCGGGCCTCAGCGGTGAAGTGATGTGGCTGGCGCAAGGCCAGCCGCTGGGCGCGCCCACCGAGCAGTTGATTAAAGACAAAGGGCTGACGCCCTTTATCGAACAGGCGCGCGAGCTGCTGCACATGTTCGGCGACAAGATCGTGTACCCGATTGACTTTGCCATTGACGAGCAGGGGCGGCGCGAGATTGGGCTGGACGAGCTGCCCAGCGATCACTTGCTGGTCGACGTGGGTGAAAAGACGGTCGTGCGCTACATTGAGGTCATCAACCATGCGGCGACAATCTTTGTGAATGGCCCGGCCGGCGTGTACGAAAAGCCTGTCAGCGCCCTGGGCACCCAGAAACTCTGGACGGCCATCGCCGCTGCCCCGGGTTACTCGGTGATAGGCGGCGGCGACAGCGTGGCGGCCGCCGGCAAATTCAAAGTCAAAGATCGCATGGGCTACGTCTGCACATCGGGCGGCGGCATGGTGCGCTTTTTGTCCGGGCTCGAGCTGCCGGTGATCACGGCGCTCCGCCGCGCCGCCCAGCGCCGCCAGGGCGTACCCGCTCAATAGCAACATATGACCGTGCCCAGTGTAGCATGCTCAAGACAGTTGTGATCGTCGGCGCGCTGGACACCAAGGGCGCCGAGTTTGCCTTTGTCCGCGACCTGGTCGAACGGCAGGGCCTCAAGACGCTGGTGGTGGATTTTGGCGTCATGGGCGAGCCGGCGTTCGTCCCTGACGTCGGCGCGAAGCAGGTCGCGCAGGCGGGTGGGGACGACCTGGCTCGCCTGCGCTCCGGTGGCCACAAAGATCACGCCATGCGAACGATGGCGGCCGGCCTGGCCGCCATCGTTTTGGATGTGTACCGTGAGGGCAAACTGGATGGCATCCTGGGCATGGGCGGGACGGGGGGGACGTCCATTGCCACCGCCGCCATGCGCGCTCTGCCGCTCGGTGTGCCGAAGGTGATGGTCTCGACCGTCGGCGGCGGCGACGTGAGCGCCTATGCCGGGTACAAGGACATTGTCTTTATCCCCTCGATTGTGGACATCGCCGGGCTGAACCGCATCAGCCGTGCGATTCTTGCCAATGCGGCCGGCGCCATAGCCGGGATGGTCAAGCTCGAAGCACCCCCGGTCGACACGGCCAGGCCGCTCATCGCCGCCACCATGTTGGGCATCACCACGGCGTGCGTGGACCGGGCGCGCGGCGCCTTGGAAGCGGCCGGCTACGAGGTGTTGGTTTTTCACGCGACTGGCGTCGGCGGCCGGACGATGGAGAGCCTGATCGCAGATGGCCACATTGCCGGCTTGCTCGATCTGACGACGACCGAGCTGGCCGATGAGGTGGGTGGTGGCATATACAGTGCGGGACCCGATCGCTTGATGGCTGCCGCGCGCGCCGGGCTGCCGGCCGTGCTCGCGCCTGGCGGTGTGGATAAATGCTGCTTCGGGGGCCCGGACACTGTGCCCGACAAGTACCGCCGCCGCACGCTCTATGCCTGGAATCCCAACACCACCCTGCTGCGCACGAACCCCGAAGAAAACGCCGTCGTCGGCGAGCTGATTGCCCGCGCCGCCAATGCGTCCCGGGGGCCGGTGGCGATCTTGTTGCCGCTCAAGGGCGTTTCGATGCTGGACAGTCCTGGGCAGCCGTTCTGGGATCCAGGGGCAGACCAGGCGTGCTACCAGGCCATCAAGAACACTGTCCACCCCAACATTCCCGTGATTGAGTTGGATGCCCACATCAACGATCCCGGTTTTGCTGACACGGCGGCCAGTCTTTTGCTGCGCATGTTGCAATCAAGTTAGCGACTCGGCGCAGATGGCTATGCCGAGGATGCCAGCCGGGCGATCAGAGTGGTCGAATCCCTGCTGAAGAGATCGTCTGATGTATGACGGGGAACCAGGCTCTTTACTCACGAACGACTTTTAAGGAGGCTAACGTGGACGATATTTTCTCCCCCTTGTCGCGCCAGCAAGTCATCAAGGCCGTGGAACGGCGCTACCCGGCTCGCGTTCCACTGGTCCAGGCGCACTGGTGGGGCGAGGGATTAGTCGATCAATATGGCGACCACCTCAAGCTCCTCGAGCAACGATATCCCGAAGACGCTGTCTTTTTGTGGATCGACCATTCCAACTATGCCGAGTGGGGCCTGCCCTGGCAGATCAACGCGGATGGCGCCTTTGACGCCCACTACGTGATAGACGACTGGAGCAAACTGGACGACTTGATCGCTCACTTTCCGGACGCCGAAACGGACCCGCGTTTCGAGCACCTGCGTCCCCTGGCCGAACAGGCCCACCGCGAAGAACGCTACCTGATTTTTGCCTTCTGGCGGCTCTTCTTCGAGCGCCCCTGGGAGATCCGCGGCATGCAAAACCTGCTGATGGATTTCTACACCACCCCTGCCCAGGTACATAAACTCTACGACGCTCTGTGTGAGATGTACTGCGCGTACCTGCGGCGCGCCCTGCGCGAATTCCAGCCAGATGCTTTCTGGTCGAGTGATGACCTGGGCCACCAACGCCAGTTATTCATGCGCCCCGCGACCTTCCGCGAATTCCTCAAGCCATACTACCAGCGGATCGGCGACGAGCTGAGGCCAGCCGGCGTGCACTGGTGGCTGCACTCGTGCGGCAACAACACGGCTATCCTGGGCGACCTGGCCGACAGCGGCGTGACCGTCTTCCATCCAGTCCAGAAAGGAACTATGGACGAGGTTGCTGTTGCCCGCGAGTTTGGCGAGCGATTGACTTTTCTGGCCGGGTTCGACGTCCAGCATATCTTGCAGGAGGCTACCCCTGACCAGGTGCGGGCCGAGGTGCGCCACCTGGTCGACACCTTCGACCGCCCGGAAGGCGGCCTGTGCATCGCCGCCGGCAATGGTATCGTCGCCGGCACGCCGTTTGAGAATATCGAGGCCTTTCTAGACGAAGCGGTGCGTTACGGCGCTCATCACCGCGCGACATTCCAGGCAGCGAAATGACCGCCTCGGTCACTTCTGCTTGACCACCAGCAAGGTCAAGTCGTCGTGCACCTTGCACCCGCCCAGGCAACTGATCATGTTAACGCCCAGGTCATGAGCGGCCGCCGCGGCGGCCTACCAGGCGCAAGGGCGCGACATGGGCAGCCAACCGGCGCCGCGTTACCTGGTCGTCTCGCTGTACGTCGACTACCTGCGCCCCACCCCGATCGACGCCACTAATCGCTTACTATGGCGGCACAGCGGTCAGGGTGCGCGGCCGCGCCGCGAAAATTTTCGGTCACCAGGCCAGTGACGGCGTGGCTTTCCAGCGCTGGCCCAAAATAGTCCGGGCGGTTCGGCCCCCACACCACCTGGCAGTTCCGCAGCGTGACGTCGGCGGCCTGTCGGATAAAAAAGCCAGCGGTGGGATGCGCCGGCAAGCCCTCGCCGGGGCACGGGCGCAAGTCTTGCCGGCCGCCGGGCCATTTAGACCACTTGTCCAGCTCCACCCGCACATTTTCCAACACCACGTCTTCAATCAAGCCGGGTGTCCAGCCCTGGATAAAGACGCCGTTCTCGCTGCGCGCCAACACATTGCTAAAGCGCACATGCCGCACGTGGCCCACCTGATCTACCCACGGAATAGCGGTCAGATAGATAGGTTCCCCTCGCCCCCACCATACTTGGTGAAAAATACGCGTTTCGATAATCATGTTCGAAAAGAGGATGTTCTCCACGTTGCCTGACTCGCCTAAATGAACTGACAATCCACGGTGCGACGAGCGGATAACACAGGCGTCAAAGATAACGTTGCGGACGGGCGCGCGGCATTCATTGCCGATTTTGAGCGCGCTGGACGTCGTCGTCAGCGTGCAGCCAACAACCGTAATGTTCTCGCACGCCCCAAACGCCGCCGTGCCGCGGCAGGCTTTCAGACAAATGGCGTCGTCGCCCGCCACAATGTGGCAGTCGCTGATCCGGACGCTCCGGCAGCGATCCAGATCGATCCCATCGTTGTTGGGCAATTTTAGGTCGTTGAGAATGCGCAGCGCATGGATGACGACATCCTCGCAGCCGGCGAGACGCACCGTCCAGAACGCAGCGTCGCGGATCGTCAGATCGCGCAAGATCAGATTGGTGCAGCCGATGAAAAAAAGTGTGAAGGGCCGCTCGAAATATTGGCGGTCACCCGCCATCCGGTAGATGTGGCCCAGGTCTTCGGCCACAAAGGCGCGGCCATGGCCGTCAATGACACCGCTGCCGGTGAGGGCAATGTTCTCGGCGCGGTAGGCCACCAGAAAAGCCTTGTTGGGCAATTCGTCTTCGCGCACTTCGCCCTGCGAAATGGCGTCGCTGCGCAATGCCGGCGGATAATCCGCCTCCCGGTGGCTGGCGCGCAGGGTGGCGCCGCGCTCCAGATGCAGCTCCACATTGGATTTGAGCATCAGCGCCCCCGACAGGAAAATCTGGCCGGCCGGGATAAGCACCGTGCCGCCGCCGGCAGCGGCGCAGACGTCAATGGCCTGTTGAATCGCGGCGGCGTCGTTGGTCGCGCCGTCGCCTTTCGCGCCGAAATCAAGAGGGTTATAGATGGACATGGTTTTCCTCCATCCCAACATTCCCGTGATTGAGCTGGATGCCCACATCAACGATCCCGAGTTTGCCGACACGGCCGCCGGTCTTTTGCTGGACATGGTGCAAACGAGGCCGGCAGCGGCCCCGGACTTGGCATTGCCAGTCCTGGAAGGCCAAGCCGGCCGGCTTATCAGTCCATGACCATGACATGGCGTCGAACAGTCAGGTGCTTGTGGATGCAGGCCAGAACATCTTCCTGCCGGATGGGCTTGGTGATGTAATCCACTGCCCCGGCCTGGAAACCCTCCAGCCTGGCCTCGGCCTGGGCCAGGGCCGTCATAAAGATGATGGGAATATCGGCTGTTGGCGCGTCCGCCTTGAGCCGCTGGCAGACCTCGAAGCCATCCATGCCAGGCATCATCACGTCCAGCAGGATCAAATCCGGGCGAGCGGCTTGCGCAGTCTCCAGGGCGTCCTTGCCATCCGTGGCGGTGAGGATGCACACGTCGAACGCCTCCAGGTAATCCGCAATCACGCCCAGGTTGGTGGCGTTGTCGTCCACAATCAGAATGGTGCGACCTTTCAGATCCATATCTGTGTTCATCTATCTGTCTACCTGTTGCTCCATCAGCGTCACACTGTTAGGATAACCAAGGCCAGCAGGCCGCGGTGACACGTGTTCTGGCGGAAGTTTGTACAAGTCTATCCTAGCACAGCGTGCGCGTTTTGTCTGTAGGAAAGTGGAGACAGTTTTGTAGGAAAATGGAGGCAATTTGTATCGAGTGATTGGGCCTCAGTTTCCTCTGAGCGGCGGCTTGGCGGCCGGCAGGCTAAAGCTAAAGACACTTCCCTGGCCCGGCACGCCGTGGCTCTCCACTCCCACCTGCCCTCCCAGCCTCTCCACGATGCGCCGCACGATAGACAAGCCCAGGCCGTGCCCTTTGGTCCGCACCTGGTCGAGCCGCGTGAAAAGGCTGAACAGGCGATCCCGGTCTTCCTTCGCGATGCCAGGGCCGTTGTCGCGCACCCAGAAGACGATTTCGGATTCTGGATTGTGGATTGCGGATTGGCTCTCCCGCGTCGGAAACCCGGAATCGGAAATCGTAAAGCCCAACTCTACGCGCGGCGGCCGCCCGCCGTACTTGAGCGCATTGCTGAGGTAGTTGACCCACACCTCTTCAACCCATGGACCATAGCCTAGCGCCACCGGCCAGGCTTCAGGCAGAAGGATCTCGGCATGGTACTTCTCGATCATAGGCGCGAGGCACTCCTGGGCTTGGGCCACGATGTTGGCCATGTCCAGCGCTTCCAAAGCCACGTCTTGCATTTTGCGCACGCTGGCCAACAACAACAGCTCGTCGACAATGGTGTTCATCTTGACCACAGTTCTTACAATCGCTTCCGCACAATCACGTAAGACCTCATCCTGTGTATTGGCCAACTCCTGGGCCAGTATATTCCCAAAGCCGTGCAGGATGCCCAAGGGGTTCTTGAGATCGTGGGCCACCGTGTGAGCAAAGGCATCCAGCTCCTCGTTACGAGCTTCCAGTTCGGCCGTGCGACAGCGCAGCGCCTCCAGGCTTGCATCCCTTTGGGACTCGGCCTGCACCCGCTGGGTGACGTCGCGCAGGATGATCAGCCGGCCGGTCAAGCGCCCGCTCTGGTCAACCAGCGGGGAAATTCGCAGCTCATAGTAATATGGCCTTCCACGTCGATGCAGGCTGAGCTCAGCCTGTGCTTCTGGCACGTCCCGGTAACGTTCGGCCAGATCGCACCCCGAGCGTAGCAGCGATGCGACTGGCTGGCCAACAGCTTGGGTAACCGGAGCATCGAGGATGGCCTGGGCAGCCGGGTTGAGGTCCACAATTCGGTCTTGCGCATCCAACACAATCATACCGTCGCTCATGCTTTCGATGACCACGCTGCGTGCCACCGGCGCCAGGTCAAACAATTTGTATTGGAAGATAGCCCAGCTCAAAAAGACCCCCATCAAGATGAAACCAAAGGGGGTAACACTGTATTTGGCAGGCAGCAGCTTGAGGGTGTAGGCGGCATTCACGATGAGCAGCAGTGAAGCGCCAATAAAAATCGCCACCGCCTGGCTTCGATACAGCGGGAACTTGGAAATAGCCTCCCGCAGCAGCCAAATAACGGCCAGGAGGATCAATCCATAGCTATAGGCTGTATGAACAAAGAACCACGTGCCGGGAAACCATGCCTGGATGACCATCAAACCGCCTTCCGGGGCGATGGTTACATCTTGCATGATTCTATTTGTCCAGACCGCCACTTGCGTGATGGATGGCACGATCGATAACAATCCGAGACGTACGGGTGTCAGCCATCTACCTCGGTCGCTATACTGGAGTACAAATGCCAGGAGCAAAACCGGCATCGCGCTCACACTGAAAAAACTTGCTTTGTACCAAACCAGGGCTGATGACGGCGTCGGAGCCAGCACCATCAGCCCGATAGCAAGCAGCCATATCGCTCCTAGAAGCATCAAGCCAGCAAAGGCTGTTCCCCCTGTTGCGCTTCGATGGCGCCAGGCATAAATACTTAACCCGCCAGCAACCACAATCCCTATCAATACAAACAAGACGTACAGCATGTTCTCTCCGATTTACCTCCTCCCCCAGGCGGTTCACCAAGGATCACGAGGATCGGCTCTTGACGCTGCTTCGAAAATAACCGCCAAGACGCATCCAATCCCTTACCGTAGGCAAGAGATTGGCCGCGCCTTTGCGGTGAAAAAATTCTCGTCTATGGTGAGGCAAAGTGCATGTGCTCTGTTCCGCAAACGTGATCTTGAACGTCGTTCCCCGAGTGTTTACCCTTCCTTGACGAACTGAGCCAGCAGGGCTTTAATCTGCTCAATTTCAAAGCCCTGGGCCAGTTCTTGCAGCTTGCGAGCAAACGGGATGTAGGTCTCCCCTATCTCTTCCAGGCGCAGGGCCTGTTTCTGAATATCCACTATCCGTCCCGAACTGGCCAACTCGTGCAGCGCCGCCAGTTCCTCCGCCGGCGGCGGGAGCAGGGGGGCTTTGCTCTCGACCGCCGCCTCGGCATAAATCCAGCTCAAGTCCAGCAGCGCGGCCAGCGTATCCAGCAGGCGGCCTGGGTTGATCGGCTTGGGCAAAAAGGCGTTGCAGCCGGCCACCCGGCTCTTTTCTTGGTCCGCCTCCAGCACGCTGGCCGAGACGGCGATGATGGCCACCTCTCCGAGTTCGGCTTGCTGCCGGATCTCCTGGACCGCCTCGAGGCCGGTCTTGACCGGCATGACCAGGTCCGTTACGATAGCGTCGGGCCGCCACTCTAGCGCTTTGTCCACGGCCTGCTGCCCATCGCTGGCGGTGCTGAGCTCAAAGCCCAACGGCGCCAGCATATCCACCAGCAGCAAGCGGTTATATTCCTTGTCGTCGACCACCAGCACCTTGCGCCGCGCACCCTCGTAACCGGCGATGTCCCGGACGGGGCTGGGTTCTCCTCGCGCCGCGGTCTCTAGCACCGGCAAGCTCACGTCGAACCAAAAGGCGCTGCCCGGCCCCCCCTCTTTCCCTCCCAGGGGGTGGGAAGTGAGGAGGGGGCTTTTGACCTGGATGTGGCTGCCCATCAGTTGCACGATCTGCTGGCTGATAGCCAGGCCCAGGCCTGTTCCTTCGGCCCGCTTGCCGGCCTCGCCGGCTTGTTCAAAGGGCTGGAAGATGCGCTCCATCTGCTCGGGGGCGATGCCCACCCCGGTATCCTCCACCTCAAAACAGATAGAGATTTCAGATAGAGATGGAGACGGGGATTTGGCACTGACGCGAAACGTGACTCGACCGGCATCAGTGAACTTGATGGCGTTGCCCAGCAGGTTGAGAAGCACCTGCCGCAGGCGCTTCTCGTCGGCCACTACAACGTCAGGTAAAGTGGACAGGCTCTCGTACGTGAGAGCGAGTTCCTTGGCCTCGGCCCGGGCGCGGACGATGTCCACGATCTCGCGCAAAAAGGCGGCCAGGTGGAAAGCGGTGGGGGTGAGCTCCAGCTTGCCGGCTTCGATCTTGGCCAGGTCGAGCACGTCGTTGATGAGGGTGAGCAGGTGTTCGCCGCTGCGCTGGATGATGTCCAGGCCGTCGGTGAAGGGGCCGGTGGCGTCGGCGCGTCGCTTGAGGATGTTGGCGTAACCCAGGATAGCGTTGAGCGGGGTGCGCAGCTCGTGGCTCATGGTGGCCAGGAAGACGCTCTTGGCCTGGTTGGCCGCCTCGGCAGACCGCCGGGCGGCCTCGGCCTGTTCTTTGGCAATTTGCAGCTCCTGGGTTCGTTCAACCACCCGCTGTTCCAACGTTTCAAAGAGCTGCTGCAGACGCTCAATCATCCTGTTGAGGTTGCGCTGTAACCGGCCCAGTTCATCGCGGGCGTTGGCCGGGCCGACGCGCGCGGTTAAATCGCCGGCCTCTACCTGCCGGAACACGTCCAAAATATTTTGCAGGGGGTGAAAGGTGGTCAGTTGGAAGGCGAGCAGGATGATAAGCGAAGTGACCACAACCGTAACCAGAGCGCCTAAAATAAACAAGCGCAGATTGGCCGCTTTTTTGGCCTGCGCCGCGCTGTTACAGGTTTCAAGGTACAGGTAGAAGCGAATGC
>JAFGFO010000327.1 GCA_016931085.1 Thermoflexales bacterium | reverse complement strand
GGCCTTTGTGCACGCCGGCCCCTTTGCCAATATCGCGCACGGGAACAGCTCGATCGTGGCCGACCAGATCGCGCTCAAGCTGGTGGGAAGTGACGGCTACGTGGTGACCGAAGCTGGCTTTGGGGCCGACATCGGCATGGAAAAATTCTTTGACATCAAGTGCCGCTACTCGGGCCTGATCCCCAGTGTTGTCGTGTTGGTGGCCACCGTGCGCGCGCTCAAGATGCACGGCGGGGGGCCAAAGGTGGTGGCCGGCAAGCCGCTCGACAAGGCTTACACCCAGGAAAACCTGGAATTGTTGGAGAAGGGCGCCGAAAACCTGATCAAGCACATCCAAAACGCCAGGAGATTTGGCGTGCCGGTGGTGGTGGCTGTCAACTCGTTCAAAGACGACACCCAGGCCGAGATCGCGCTGGTGCGGCGCATTGCCGAGGAAGCTGGTGCCGAGGGTGCCTTCCAGTCCACGCACTGGATGCACGGCGGCAAAGGCGCCATCGAGCTGGCCGAGGCGGTGATCTCGGCGGCCAAAAAGCCCAGCACTTTCGAGTTCCTCTACCCGCTCGACATGCCCATCAAGAAAAAGATCGAAACGATTGCCGCCAAGATTTACGGCGCGGACGGCGTCGATTACGAGCCGGAGGCCGAGGCCAAGATCAAGCTCTACACCAAGCTCGGCTACGACAAGCTGCCACTGTGCATGGCCAAGACCCACCTGAGCCTGACACACGACCCGGCGATCAAGGGCCGTCCCACCGGCTGGCGGCTGCCCGTCCGCGACATCCGTGCCTCGGTCGGCGCCGGCTTTTTGTACCCACTGTGCGGCGCGATGCGCACCATGCCCGGCCTGCCCACTCGCCCGGTCTTTTACGACGTGGACCTGGACCTGGAGACAGGCAAGGTGGTGGGATTGTTTTAGTGGGTTGCAAGTTGGCAAGTTACAGGTTTCAGCTTCGACCTGCAATCTGAAACCTGTAACCTAAAACTATGACCTGTGAGCTGAAATCTGATTAATAGGAGTAGTGCATGGAAAAGATCAGTCTAGATGTCCCGGCCATGTACGGTGACCATCACGTGTTGGCCGTCAGGAAGTTGCTGGAGGCGATGGCCGGCGTGGAAACAGTCTACGCCACCAGCGCCTTCAAGAGCGTTTCGGTGACCTTCGATCCGGCCAAGACCAATCAGGCCGAGATCGAACGGGTTCTGACCGAAAACGGTTACGCCCCCGGCGTAGAGCCGCCAGTGCCAGTCTGGCAGCCCGACCCGCAAGGGGGGCCGCGCTTTGTCATTGCCAGCGGGCTGGCGCAGATGACCAGCTTTACCATGCCCGAACTGGCCACCACCGCCTCCGGCGCCCCGCGCCCTTGCCCCGGTTTCGAGTTCCGCGAGTTCGGGCCAGGCGGCGGGCACCCGGGCGATCGATAATCAGGAGATAAAGAGTATGGCAAAAACCAGAACGAATCAAGAACGCAGCGTCGATCCATCCGCTATCTTTATGCTGGAACGCGCTGACGAGTTGGGCATCCAGACGGCCTTTACCCGCGCCGAAACGATGTCGGCCTGTCCCATCGGCGCCGGGCAATCGGGCATGTGCTGCAAGAACTGCTTCATGGGTCCCTGCCGCCTCACCAAGGACGGGCAAACGGGCGTGTGCGGCGCGACGCTCGAGACCATCACCGCCCGCAACATGGCGCGCGCCTGCGCCGCCGGCGCCTCGGCCCACAGCGACCACGGGCGAGACCTGGCGGTCACGCTGCTGGCGACGGCCGAGGGCAAGGCCCAAGGCTACGCCATCCGCGACGTGGCCAAGCTGTGGAACATAGCGCGCAAGTACGGCGTGCCGACCGAGGGACGCAGCAAGGAAGAGGTGGCCAAGGACGTGGCGACCAAGGGGCTGGCCATGTTCGGCCAGCAGAGCGGCGAGACGATCTATGTCCAGCACGCGCCCGAAAAACGCCAAAAGCTGTGGCGCGGGCTGGGCATCGTCCCGCGCGGCATCGACCGCGAAGTGGTGGAAGTGCTGCACCGCACACATGTCGGCAATGACCAGGACGCCGAGCACATCTTGATGGGGGCGTTGCGCTGCGCCCTGGCCGACGGCTGGGGCGGCTCGATGCTGGCCACGGATTTCACCGACATCCTCTTCGGCACGCCCTCGCCCACGCTCAGCCAGATCAACCTGGGCGTGATGAAAGCGGATCACGTCAACATCATCGTCCACGGCCACGAGCCGACGCTTTCGGAAATGATCGTGGCGACCGTGCAGGACCCGGCCATGCAAGAGTACGCCCGCAGCAAGGGCGCGGCGGGGGTGCAGTTGTCCGGCCTGTGCTGCACGTCCAACGAAACACTGATGCGCCAGGGCATCCCCAGCGCGGGCAACTTTTTGAGCCAGGAGCTGGCCCTGATGACCGGGGCGGTGGACGCGATGGTGGTCGATATACAGTGTATCATGCAGGCCATAGTCCAAGTGGCGTCGCACTTTCACACCAAGATTATCACCACCTCGCCCAAGGTCAAGATCAGTGGGGCGATGCACATACAATTTGACGAGCACCGCGCGATGGACATCGCGCGCGAGATCGTCAAGACCGCCATCGACAATTTCGCCAATCGCAAGACCGAGATCAATATCCCCGACGTGCGCGCCGATCTGGTGCCGGGCTTTTCGCACGAGTACATCGACTATATGCTGGGCGGCACCTTCCGCGCCAGCTTCCGCCCGCTCAACGACGCCATCATGGCCGGCCGCATTCGCGGCGTGGCGGCCAACGTCGGCTGCAATAACGCGCGCGTCACCCACGACGCCAGCCACAAGTGGTTGGTCGAGCAGTTGCTCAAGAACGACGTGCTGATCGTCGAGACCGGCTGCGGGGCGCTCGCTTCGGGCAAATTCGGTCACATGCAAGCCGAAGCGGCCTTCGAGATGGCCGGCCCCGGCCTGCGCGAGGTGTGCGAGGCGGTCGGCATCCCGCCCGTGCTGCATGCCGGCTCGTGCGTGGACAACACCCGCATCCTGACCGTGCTGACGCAAATGGTGGCCGAGGGCGGCCTGGGTGACGACATCAGTGACATCCCGGCTGTCGGCCTGGCGCCCGAGTGGATGAGCGAAAAGGCCATCTCCATCGGCATGTACTGCGCCGCCTCCGGCGCCTACGTGCTCTTTGGCGCCACCTCGCCCATCGAGCGCTGCGAAGAGGTCAAGCGCCTCATGAGCCAGGATTGGGAAGCCAAGTTCGGCGGCAAGATAGAATTCCTCACCGACGACGCGGAAATCCTGCGCCGCGCGCTCGATCACATCGACAAAAAACGCGCCGCGCTCAAGCTGCCGGAGTATGATCCCAGCCGATGGGGCAAGTCCGGCGATTGGCGCATGGAAGAGCTGTTCAAGCTGCCGGTCGAAGAGCGGGCCGAAGCGTTGTACGGCGTGAAGGATTAAGGGGGTCACATGAGTAGATATATTGCAACATCCGCTATCCGCGGGGCCAACGCCATCGTGGCCGAGGCTGACCAGATGCTCAAAAAGGCCCTGGTCGAAAAAGGGCCAGACACGCCTGTGCAATTTCCTAATACCTTCTATGCCCTGCCTGTGATCCTGTCCTTCACCGGCAAGCGGGTTGAAAAGTTGGGCGAGCTGGAGGGCATTATGGAGCAGACCAGGCAATTGCTGCACCCGCTGCCGGCTGCACAGCGTTGGACGCCGTACCTGGGTGAGACGCTCGATTGCGGCATGGCCACCCTGCTGGCCGAGGAAGTGATCATGGGGGTACGCTTCGTGTACGGCCAGGAGCCCCAGTTGATGCCGGGGCTGGAGCTGTCCGGCAGCACCAGCTATCCCCAATTCACTAACGGCAAAGGGCACCTCAACGGCCCGATCGACGACATCCAGTTGCGCAGTTGGGGCATCCAACTGGTCGACGGCCGCATGCCCGGCTTTGCCGCCATCGCCGGTTGCGCCAAGAGCAACGAGGTGGCCGTCCAGATCGTGCGCGAGCTGCAGCGCCGCAACATCCTCACTTTCCTGTGCGGCAACGTCAACGGCCGCTCGATCATTCACCAGTTGATGGAAGAAGGCGTCGAGATGGGCTATGACACTTACATCGTGCCCTTTGGCCTGGACACGATCAGCGCCATCTACCCGCTGGGCTTTGCCGCCCGCAGCGCCTTGACCTTTGGCGGCCTCAAGGAAGGCCAGGCGCGCGAAATCCTGCTGTACAACAAGGCGCGCGTGTTCGCCTTCGTGTTGGCCCTGGGTGAAGTCGACGATCTCAAGTACGCCACCGCCGCCGGCGCCATCAACTATGGCTTCCCGGTGGTGGCCGATACGATCATCCCCCAAATCCTGCCCACCGGCGTCACACCCTACGAGCACGTGATCTCGATGCCGTTCAACGAGATCGAGGGCAAAGACGACCTGGAGCGCGCCGAGCTGTTGGTGCAAAAGTGCATCGAGGTGCGCGGCGTCAAGGTGCGCGTCAGCCAAATCCCCATCCCGGTGCCCTACGGCGCCGCCTTCGAGGGCGAGGTCGTC
>JAFGFO010000326.1 GCA_016931085.1 Thermoflexales bacterium | reverse complement strand
TTCGCCGGTGCCGGCCCGCAGCACGGCCCAGCGCCCCGACTCTCCAGTCCATTCGCCCGTTTGATCCACCAGGAACAGCCCGGCGTAATACAGATTGAATTGCTCGCGGACTGACTCGACTACCTGTGAGATTAATTTGTCCGGGTTGAGGATGCTGCTGGTTGCCTGCGCTACCTCGGCGGCGATCTGGAGCTGCATGGCGCGGCGAGCCAGCGCTTCCTCGGCTTGCTTGCGGGCCGTGATGTCGCTGGAGATGCCAAAGGTGCCGATGATGTGCCTCGCCTCATCTCGCAAGGGCAGCTTGGACGTCGAAACCCAGGTCACGTGGCCGTCGGGCCACGTTTCCTTCTCTTCAAAGTCAAGGACGGCTTGGCCGGTGCGGATGATGCGCTGCTCATCCTCGTAAGCGGGGCGGGCGTGTTCCTCACTGAAAAAGTCAAAGTCTGTCTTGCCCACCGCCTGGGCCGGACCGTCCAGGCCAAAACGATCAGCTTGGGACTGGCTTACCTTGATAAAGCGGCTCTGGGTGTCTTTGAAATAGATGTGATCGGGGATGTTGTCCATCAACGCGTTCATCAGGGATTGTTCTTGCCGGCGTTCTTGCAGGAGCTCGGCGGTGTACAAGGCGTTGCTGATGTATCCTCGCAGGGCCTCGCATACGCTCGCCTCTTGCGCCTCGCCTCCAAACAGGGCAAAACCGATTTGCTCGTGGTGAGAATAAAGCGCCTCGATGACGAGACAGTCCGGCGCCGCATGTCCTTCCACAGGCCCTATCGTCTGCGGCACGAGTTGGGGGGAGGGAAAGCGCAGGCCTTCGGGGGCTAAGGCTACACGCCCATGGGGGGTGTACGCCATGACCAGCCTGGCCCATCCGGTGACGTCCTGGGGGTCCTCGTACAGGGCCAGGTAGCAAGTGGGGATCTTGAGGCGCGGCAATTCTCGGGCCAACACCTCCGCGATTCCCTCCAGCTCGGGTGTGGCGCTCAATGCCTGGTCAATCTCGATAAGCCTTTCATCTCGCTGCTGGATTTGCCAGACTCGGCGCGCAACGCCGGTGTGGGCGGCCGCGGGCAGGCAGCCACACGATGGGTGTATCGCCAACTCGGTCGAAATAGTCACCTGTTCAGCGACGGCCTGGCCTGCCAATTGCGCCAGCAGCAGCTCGGCGGCTTTTTGCCCCATCTGGTAGGCCGGAAACGGCACGTTGGTGAGGGGTGGGCTGCCTTCGGGACTTGCCCCGTCGTCGTCAAAAGCGGCCACGGCCACCTGGTCAGGCACCTGTATCCCACGTGCTCGCAGCGCATCCAGGGCCTGGATCGCATAACGCTCATTGTTAGCCACCACAGCGTCGAAATCGCTCTGTGGCTGCAGGCGGCGTTGATCGAGCAAGATGTGGGCAGCCGTCTCTCCACTATAGAGTTGCCCCGGTGTGCCCATGTCTTCCCGGTTGATGACGAGCATAGGGTCCAAATGCAGCCCGTGCTCGGTCACTACATCGAGATAGGCGCGATAGCGTTCCTCGTGCTCTGGGTAGCCCTTTTGCTCTGAGCGAATGAAGGCGATGCGCCGGCAGCCATGTGTCTCGATCAAATGCGTGACAAGCTCACTCATCGCACCGTAATTGTCTGCCAACACAGCCGGGACGCCTGCCACAGCCAGCGAAACGGTGACCACTGGTCGTGGGCGCAGGCGCTCGATAAGCTCCTGCAGCCCGCTGCCCACCTGCCCCCAAATCACCCAACCGTCCAGTTTTTCTGCCTTCATCATCAGCTCGTAAAGCGCCTGGCGTTGAGCTTGGTCATCGGGCCCGACTTGAGCGCCGTCGGTCAAGCGCCACTTGCCGGCCGGAAAGCAGAATGCATGGACGCCACGTTCCCTGGCGACGTCTGCTACGCCGGCCCACATGGCGGAATGGTGGACCTTGATAAGCGGAACGGTCAGGAAGCCGATGCTAGGCTGGCCGTTTGGTGAACGACTCTGTGTGTCGGCTATCGGGCTGCCCGTCGGATTATTCGTCGGAACGTTTGTCATAAGCTTTGTTGTCTCCATGTGATCTGCTCACTGCTCCTGGAGGGAGACAGGCGCCGCCTGGGTGATGGGTATATTGAATGCAAACACGATTTCCCCGCTGGCATGTTCCGCTATCCGCAATCGCCCTCCATGCAGTTCGATCAGCCGGCGTGACAGCGCCAGGTGAATGTCACTGTTGCTTCCGGGGCCCTTGCTCGCAGCAGGCGCGCTGATGACGAGGTGCACCTGATCTTCTACTTGCTTGACATGCATGGTGATGGTCTTGCCTCGACTCATCTCTGCGGCTGTGATGACCAGGTTGGTCAGGACTTGTCGCAGGCGGTCTGCATCGGCCAGGATGATGGGCATAGGCGGTTGGGTTTGCAGATCTATCTGCAGATGCACGTCACTTGTGGTTGAAATGAGTGTTGTCTCCAAGTCTTCAACCAGATTGGCCACATCAACGGATGTCCTATTCAGCTCGATAGCGCCTACTTCCAGGTTGGCCAGCTCGTGGATGTCGCTGAGCAGTTGTAAGAGTTGTTGGCCGCTTTGCCGGATCACTCTCAAATCGTTGGTTTGTAATTCGGTCAATGGCCCCTCGATACCCTTGAGCATCATCTGCGAAAAGCCGATGATGCTGTTCAAGTGGGTGGCCATTTCGTGCGAGATGCGAGTCAAGAATTGGCCGCGCAGGCGATCTACCTCGCGCAGCTCGTCAATCACCTCGCGCTCGTAGCCATAAGCGCGCGCGTTTTGAATCGCTATACTCAGCTGGTCGGCCAACGTTTGCAGTACCGTCTGGTCCGATTCGCTGAACCCGGCCGGATCGTGATTGGTTATATCCAATGCACCGATGACCGTAATCCCAACGGCCAGCGGCAACGCCAATTTGTGGCAGGTATCGTCGCTCGGGCTGTCGTCGCCGGCGGGTATGATGGTGTGGGCTATGCGGCCCACAATGGCCCGGCTGACCGGGTGATTGCCGCCGGTGTGTATTTGCCGCTCGTGCAGGGGCACGGCGCGTCCAACGTTCTTGCGCAAAATAGCCACCTGATTGGAGTTGTCCAGCAAGTAAATGCCTACGTGATCGAGTTGAAACGCATCGCGTACCAGGTGTGCCGCTCGCTCCAGCAGCCTGTCTAACTCGAGGATGGAGGTGGTGATGCGGCCAATTTCGGCGCTGATGGACAGTTGCCAGGCATGGTACTGGATTTGCTCTTTAGCCAGCTCAAGCTCGCTGGTACGCTCGGCCACTTTTTTTTCTAAGCCCGTGTACAGTTCGCCCAGGTCGTTAGCCATCTTGTTGAATACGCGCGCCAGGATGCCGATTTCGTCGCGCCGATCGATCTGGACGCGTTGCGACAAGTCGCCTTCCGCCATGAGCAGCGCGACTTCGGTCAAGCGCACGATTGGGCGCGTCAGTTGGCGTGTCACCACGGCGGCGATGATGGTTGTAAGCAAAGCTACACCCATGATGGCCGCGATCAGGCTGGCAGCGAATTGATCGCTGGCTGCAAAAGCACTGGACTGGTCCTGTTCGGCGACCAGCGCACAGTTTATGTGATTTAACCATCGGTAGGCGCCAACAACAAGCACCCCCTCGTGATTCGTGTACATACTTTGTCCGTCTTGATCAGTCTGGGCTACCGGAGAGGGCGACGCACTGATCAGCTCTCGCCCGTCAAGAAAAAACAAGCGCCCGCTCTGGCTCAGGAGATACAAGCGTTCGTTGTACCTACTGCTGCCTGATAATCGTTCTCTGGCAAGATGCTCTGGTAAGTGGCTGAGCCCGATCAGGTAGAATGCCTGGGGGCCGCTGGCAGATTGGGCCGCTCCTTGGGTGATCGGGACGGTTATGAAAAGCTGGGCCAAGCCCTCAGGACTTGTAGTCAACTGCGCTAGGGGGGAAAGCGGCTGACCGGATGCGCCATCCGGTTGTATTGGTACGGACGAAGCATGCAAAAGCGGCCACGTACGACCGGAGTGTGCTTCGAATAACCAGATGGACTCAAAATTTTGGTAATGTGCAACTGCCACGTCATTTCTTAATGGCGCGTCATTTCTTAATGGCGCTGTATCCACCTCAGGTGTCGCTTCAATATCCCTGCTCAAACTGGCCACCAGTTGTTTAACGCTCGAGTGGCCGGAAACCAAAACCAGGCTTGACGTTTCTTCCGCGATCCAAGCGTCCAGCTCTGTGCTGACCAGATCGGCGATAACGGTCAGGCGTTCGAAGACACGCTGTTGCTGGTCGCTGCGCACCCGATCGAAAGCGCCGTAACTGACCAGGACGAGCGAGCCGGTGACCAGCATGAGAAACGCGGTGAGCAGAGTACGTCCCAGCCCGCCACGCATGCCCGTTGTTGGAACCGGGCGGGAGGACTTGGTTGCATCTGGGACTGCCATTGCATGATTTGACCTCTATCGACCTGCCCAAATTGCCTTGCCGGCCAGGATGGAGCGGATTTGCTCCGGGAACGCGTCTGGGTCCAGCGGTTTTCCGATAAAGCCGTCGAAGCCGGCCAGACGCGCTCGTTCCATGGACTCTGGCCCAGAATCGGCTGTGACGGCTATGATCTGCGTGTTGGTCAGGCGTGGATCGGTGCGTAGCCTGGCCAATACCGCGTAGCCGTCTTCGTCTGGAATGTGCAGATCGAGCAAGATCAGGTCTATGCGCGGCATGGATTCGGCAAATTCCATCACCTGCCAGCCGGACGCTTTCCATTGGCACTGCTGAACGCCTAGAAAGGCGAGCAAACGGGCTACCAGGACAAAGTTTTGCAAGTTGTCTTCAACCACCAACACGCAAGCCTCGCGTGGGTCGATTGCTTCTGCTGTGGGGCTTGGATTCGGTTCAGCTTGGTTCATTCTTACGTTTCCTCAAAAAACGCGCGACCTGGACTGGTAATTGATCCACGTCGACAGGCTTTTGGATGTAACCATCACAGCCAGCTTCTAGCGATTTTTCCCGATCGCCTTTCATGACGTTGGCGGTCATCGCAATCACTGGCACATGGGCCAGGTGTTTCATCCCTTTCAGCAAACCGGTTAACTCGTACCCATCCATTCCAGGTAGATTGATGTCCATGAGTATGAGGTCGGGCTTAGTCTCGCGAGCCAGTTCCAGGCCCTGGTCGCCATCGGATGCTTCGATGATGTGGTAGCCTTCAACTTCCAGAATGCGTCGGATCAGCATCCGATTGCCCTCGTTGTCTTCGATATACAGGATTGTTTTTCCTGACATGAGCCTACTCCAGGTATAAGTTGGAACGATCTGTCATGCCGTTTCCTAATGGCGCGCCATTGGAAATGGCGGTGACAATGATCACGGCTATTTCGATAGCCCCATCTCTAGAGTAATTCTACACCATCTGTCCCCACCATGCAAATACAGGGGATGGTACTTGTTCCCTTTTAGGATACCATATTTATGACACTGCCAACTTGCAATTGCCTTACAAAAGTGTTAAGAATAGATTACGGGCTATCGGAATAGCCTACCGTCCTGTTTGGGGGAGTTGCCGGGGAGTCGCGAGGGGGGAAATCGGTGGTGTTGCTGTGGCCGTGGCAGACGGCGTCGCAGTGGCTGTGGGAGTGGACGATGGCGTCGGCGTTGGCAGCAGGGTGGCGATGGGCAGCCAGGTAGCTGTCGCCGTTGGGGGCAGCGGGGTTACTTCCCATAGGGTTACCCGGATGGCTACCAAGGGTGTGGACAAAAGGCTGGGGGTGGGCGGTTCAGGCGTAGGGGAGGCTAAGGCTGGGGTCAATCGAGCGCACCCACAGATGAATGGGTAAACGATGACCACTACCAAGCCGGCCAGGGCGATCAGGCGTGAACGAGACTGTAGAGTTAGCATGGTATAATTATAACACAAGAACGAAAATTTTTGCGAGGCACGGAGAGAGTTTTCAAATCCGATCCCTGTGCCCTCTATCTCTGGCTATTTTCCGAACAGGTGTGGTACAATGGGGCTATTCTCGATCAGGAGGGCGAGCGATGCCGGGACGAGTTGTCTTGTTGACAGGTGAGAGTCAGGTGGGGAAAACCACGATTTGCCAGCGCGCTGCCGCATTGGCAGCCGAAAGAGGTCGCCGCTGTGCGGGTGTTTTGTCCGTGCCGTTGATGGAGGGCGGGCAGCGCGTAGGCGCCAAGGCTGTCAACCTGGCCAACGGCCAGGAACGTGAACTGGCCCGTACGGATTGTACGCTGAGCCATGTGTGTTACGGCGTCTGGTCATTCAACCCCGCGACATTGGAGTGGGGTAACGCTCTCTTTCGTGGTCTGGGAGAGTGTGATTTGCTGATTGTGGATGAGATCGGGCCGCTGGAGTTTGAGCTTGGCTCAGGTTGGATAGATGCATGGGGGGCACTCGAGCGTCGCCGCTTTGCTCTCGCGGTCGTGATTGTCAGACCGAGCTGGGCCAGGCGTGTGTATAACCTGGTGGCGGCCCAAGAGATGTTGACGGCACTGCGTGCTACGCGCGATGAATTGCCCTTGCAGATTGTGAACGCATTGGAGGTGGTGCGTGCCGAACAACGCGCTCGGGGATGAAAGGCTCCAAGATGCGTTTGGGCGCACGATCGATTATCTGCGCATCAGCGTCACTGACCGTTGTAATTTGCGGTGTGTGTACTGCATGCCGCCAGAAGGCGTTCCCTGGCTGCCACATGCGGAGCTCTTGAGCTATGAGGAGATTGCGCGCGTCGTGCGCTGCTCGGCCAGCCTGGGCATGCGCAAGGTGCGTCTGACGGGTGGTGAGCCACTGGTACGCCCTCACGTCGAGCGCTTGGTGAAAATGATTGCCGATATTCCCGGCATCTGCGATTTGAGCATGACGAGCAACGCGGTGTTGTTGTCCGAGCATGCCCAAGCCTTGAAGGCAGCCGGGCTGCGCCGGGTCAATATCAGCCTGGATAGCTTGCGGCCGGAGCGCTTTCGTACCATGACACGCTTGGGGGATATTGAAGCGGTCTGGCGTGGATTGCACGCCGCCGAGGAAACTGGCCTGTTGCCTATCAAGCTGAACGTTGTCGTCGTGCGCGGCTTGAATGACGACGAGTTGGTAGATTTCGCCCGGCTGACTCTGACTCACGATTGGCACGTGCGTTTCATCGAATTGATGCCGCTGGCAAACGGCGGGGAGTGGGGGAAGGGCTTGCCACTCCCCGGACATCGTTACGTGCCGGCCGACGAGATACAGGCGACTATCACGGCAAGGTTGGGGGCTGTGCCGCAGACAGCCGAGGCCTTGGTGGGCAATGGGCCGGCGGCCGTGTTTCGCCTGCCGGGCGCCCGAGGCACATTGGGCTTTATAAGCCCCGTCAGCCGGCATTTTTGCCCAAGCTGCAACCGACTGCGCTTGACTTCAGACGGCAAGCTGCGCCCGTGCTTGCTGTCAGGCGATGAAATCGATGTGCGCGCTGCTCTGCGCGCCGGGGCGAGCGACGAGCACGTGCGCCAGATCATCGCGCACGCTGTGAGCTGCAAGCCAGAACGCCACCGCTTGGAACAAAACGTCATTCCGCTGGACCGGACGATGGCCCAGATCGGTGGCTAGAAATATGGATGAGATGGTAGAACGCGCTTATCACGAGTTGGTCGAGCTGCTGCATTATTTACCGCCCGACGAGGCCGGACAAGTTGCGCGCGCTTTCGAGTGCGCCCGCTTGGCTCACGGACCAGCCCGGCGCAAGTCGGGCGAGCCTTATATCACTCATCCCCTGGCGGTCGCGGCCATGCTGGCCCACATGCGCATGGACGTAGCGACGCTTTCGGCGGCGCTGCTGCACGATGTGCTGGAAGACACCCAGCTCACAAGCAAGACGCTGTCGGAACAGTTCGGCACTGACGTCGCCCAACTGGTGGAGCGTGTGACCAAGCTCGATATGGACAAGGTCATGCAACTGCCTGGCGCCGAGCTTTCCTATGACCAGGTTGAGGCGGCTAGCCTGGTTCACCTTTTTATGGCGATGGCGGCTGACTTGCGGGTGATCGCCATCAAGTTGTGCGATCGCCTTCACAACATGCGCACGGTGGATGCCCTCAAGCCTGACAAGCGCTTGCGGATGGCACACGAAACCCTCGAGCTGTTCGCGCCGGTGGCGGCCCGCTTGGGTATCTGGGGGATCAAAAAGGAACTCGAAGACTTGGGCTTGAAGGTGATCAGCCCCGACGATTACGCCGAGATCGAGCAGATGCTCCTGGCACGCACCAAGCTCCTGGAGCAAGACATGAGCGATACGATCTCTCACTTGCGAGCCATGTTGGCCGAGGAGGTCATCCCGGCCGAGGTGGAATCGCTGCCAGAGCACATCTATGGCCTGTATCGCTACATTCAAAGCTATGGCCTGGAGAACGCCAGACTGTACGACGGCATGCGCGTGTGCGTCGTGGTGGATACCCTGCTGGAATGTTACATGACCTTGGGTGTCATTCACAGCTTGTGGCAGCCAGTTCCCGGCCAGGTCATCGACTTTATCGCTGCGCCTAAGGACGGCCTGTACCGCTCCCTGCACACGGTTGTCATGAGCTTGCGCGGCCATCTTTTGGAAGTGCGCATTCGCACCCGCCAGATGCACCATTTGTCCGAGTTCGGCGTGATCGCGTGTCTACAGTGTCCGCGCGAGGATATATGGCCGCCGGTGGATCCGAGTGTGCATGTGTCTTGGCTAGAGCAATTGGGACAATTGCCCAGCGATGACCCGGCCGCTTTTCTCGAATCGTTCAAGTCACAAATCGCCCAGTCCCACATTATCCGGGTGTTTACGCCCAAGGGTGATGTGATTGAGTTGCCGTTGGGGGCAACCCCGATAGACTTTGCCTATGCGGTGCATACCGAGATCGGCCACAGTTGCCACAAGGCTTTGGTCGACGGCTTTTTTGTCCCACTCAGCACGCGGCTGCACGATGGCGCCCAGGTGGAAATCGTCAAGTCGAGCACACCCTATCCGGACCGTGCCTGGCTGGATGTTGACCTGGGTTGTGTCGGCAATCCTGCCACCACGCACAGACTTATTCGCCGCTGGTTTTGGCGCCAGCCCGAGCCATTCTTGATCGAGCAAGGCCGCCAAATCGTGGAAGAAGAAATTCGATCTTGGGGAGGTGACGCCGAGCAGATTGAAAGCGGCCTCAGCCGGCTTGCTCGCAAGCGCCACGTGCCTGTCGAGTATTTGTGCTTGCGTGTTGGACGGTGTGAGATCAGCGCGCACGAGTTGGCGTTGGTGGTGTTGAGCGAAATCTTGAACTGGCCAACGCGAGAGCCGCTCGGGAGCGTGGCGCTCGACATATACGCGGCCGACCGGCCTGGCTTGTTGCGAGACGCCTGCCAGGTTGTGGCGGACGACAACGTCAATGTGGAGAGTGCCTCGGTCTTGTCGAGCGACGAGCAAGGCTTGGCCCACATGCAACTGGCGCTGGCGATCCAAAAGATGGATCAAATCGTGCGTATCGCCCACCGCCTGGAGCGAATCACAGGCGTGATCCAACTGCGCTGTGTGGGTCTCCAAGCCTGACGACGCCCGAAACCTGGAACCTTAAACAGGACTTGCCTGATTCGCTATTTTTCTTTAATACAGCTTTAGGTCTTGTCCTGGATTTCTTTGACCTTGTCGTGAGTAAAGCTTTGAAGCTGCTTTTTGCCTTCCTCGACGGAGATCTGGATCTGCTTGCGTTGCTCTTCAAATTGCTTGCGCGCGTCGGCGGCCAATACGTCGGCCTGCTTGCGAACCTCGACCGTTAGCTCGTCGGCCCGGCGGCGGGCATCTTCAGCCGTTTCCACCGCGCGATCGCGCAGCTCGATGCTGCGTTCGCTGATTTGGGCCCGCGTTTCTTCGCCGGATTGTGGCGCCAGAAGCAGCGCCATCGACGCGCCCGCCAACCCACCGACGATAAATCCGGCCAAGAATGCGCCTGTGTCGTTTCCGCTGTCACTCATGATATCTACTCCTTGTAAAGTAATAGGGTCTAGATTTAAGCCAATCGTCACGATTGGCCAGTGTCACGCTTTGCGCCCCTTGCCTGGACGCAAGTCGAGCAGCACGTTCAAGACGCGTTGCACGCCCGCCAGGGTGCTGGATGTCTTGATGGTGGGTTCGACCAAGTGTTTGCTCATGAAGGCGGCTGTCCCGCGCAAGGTGTTGGCGGTCTCATTGGCCGATTCCATGAGCGGCTTGATCTCGTCGCGCAAAAGCACGGTCAACATGGCCAATTGATAGCTCAGTACGGCGAGCGCGATGCCAATGGCAAGCATGGCCGCCCCCAAGAAAATGATCATGATATCGCGAATGTTGGCCGTAAGGACCGGATTGCGCGTCAGGCCGAAAAGAATCAATCCCAACACACTGAATGCCGCCAGGACGGCTCCACCAGCGATGAATGATTTTTGCTGGCTCTGCGCCCCATACACAATCAGCGCGATGCCAATCCACAACGGGAGCAAGACCAGTGTCAGGACGATGTTGCGGCTTAGCCAAAAGACAGCCGCGCTTAGAGCGAGGGTCAGCACCACGCTGGCCACGATGATAAGGATCTGCCTTGGGCGTTTTTGCGTCTTATCTGGATCGGGCTGAATGTCTGCAGGTGGTGGTATTTGATCCGGCATAGTTGTCCTCCATGTATGAAGATTATATCATGTTTTTGTGGCCTTGGCAACGTTATCCCCAAAAAGAGGGTGCGCGTCACTTTTTTGCGTGCTGATACCCAAAACGCGCCCAGGCTTGTGATATCAGCATATCCACTCAGAGGGACCCTTCGTCCCGCACGCCGCTGGCCAGGCGAAGGAAAAAGATCAGCGCGGCGGCCGAGACCGCGATCCACATCACGGCCCACACGATGGCCGGGATGCCCGTCAGCCGCGCTAACGCGACGGCGTCGTTCACCACGCCGGACGCGGCCAAGGCTGGCTCGTCGGGGCGAAACAGGTCGCTGCGGATGTCCAAGAGGGCGTAAAGACTGCTCGTGATGGCGATAAAGCGCAAGATGGCCTGGTTGACCGTGTCAGAGAAACGTGAGGCGCTGAACGCCATCGCCGCGGCGCTCAGCAGCCCGTAGACAATCCCAAACAAGTTGCGGAAGAACAACAGCGTCGCCAGCACCATCAGCACGGCCAGGGCCGTCATCAATTCCCGCCCCCAACGGCGATGGCTGGATAGATACAGCAAGAATCCGCCCGCCAATACGCTGCCCAGGTAGCCGGCTGATAGGATGACGAAGCGTATCCCCCCTCGCGTGAGGGCCACCCCACCCTGGTTGGCAAAGATTTGAATGCCGGCGACCTGGCCCCCGGTCAGGATGGCGGCCAGGGCGTGAGCCAGCTCGTGCAGGCAGACGACGAAAATCTTGACCGGGTACACCAGGGGTGTGTTCCACAGCAGCAGCACGACGAGAAATGTGCCGATCAGGATCAGGTTCGTTTTGTTCATAGTTTTATCACGAACACTTGCACCTGCGATGCAAGTGCAGGTGTGGCACGAATCAACGAATTTCACGAATGGTTTAAATGTACGTCATTTGTCCTGTTTGGTGTTCCGGCCAAATAGTGATACAATGGCGTATCAAAGATACGCCACCCGAATTTTACCCTATAGCTTGCCGGGCGTCAACTGTGACCAAACGAGAATTTACGCTAGAGAACGAATATCCTTATGACCGCAGCGGGCCGGTGCGCTGGATCGTGTCGCACACGCTGCGTTACCCGCTTCTCCCGCTGGCCGTGCTGCTGGCGTCTATCTTGAACAACATCTGCTACAGCACGATCCAGGTCCTGATCGGACGAGGCTTTGACCTCGTCGCTTCGTCCGCCTGGCTGGCTGGAACGCTGCCCACGACGGCGCTGCTGAGCCTGGCGCTGAGCGTGGTGGGGGCGGCGTTGGGACAGGGCTTGACGGGCCTGGGACGCAACTATTCGGTCGAGTTCATCGCCCAGGGCATCGAACGAGACGCGCGCGACGAGCTGTACGCCAGCCTGCTGGGCAAGAGCCAGACCTTTCACGGCCGGCAGCGCATCGGCGATATCATGGCGCGCGCGACGAACGACGTGCGCGCGCTCAACTATACCTTTAGCCCCGGCTTGTCCTTGATCGCCGATTCGGCCATGGGGATCGCCGTTCCCCTGGTCATGATTGCCCGCCTCAGGCTCGAGCTGCTGCTGGTGCCGGCTATCTTTCTCGTCTTGTTGGCGATCACGCTGGTCGATTATAACCGCCGCTTGAACCCGGTCAGTATGGCCATACGGGAGCAGTTTGGGGCGATGAATGCTACCCTGGCCGAGGCGGTGGCCGGCATCGAGGTGGTCAAGGCGAACGTCCAGGAACGCTACGAGTGGGACAAGTTCGTTCAAAACGCCAGCTTGTTCCGCGATTATTACGTGCGCCAGGGAGAAATTCAAGCCCTTTACTTGCCCATGCTGGCCTTCAGCATCGCTTGGGCGGGCGCGCTTTTGCATGGCCTGTGGGTCTGGCAAAGCGGCGCTATCAGCCTGGGCGAGGTGGTGGCCTTTATGGGCCTGGTGGGCGCGTTCCGCTTCCCCACGTTTATCTCGCTCTTTTCCTTCAACCTGGTGCAGTTGGGGGTCGCCGGTGCCGAGCGTATCCTGGCCTTGATCAACGCCGAGACGGAGCTGGACGAGAACGAGGCGGGGCTATCCCAGCCCATCCGGGGCGCGGTGACTTTTGAGAACGTCAGCTTCAATTACCCGGCCGCGAATGGGGCTCGCGATCAGGCGCCGCCAGGCAATGGCGGGTTGTTGAAGAACGTCAGCTTTAGCGCCCAACCCGGCGAGACGATCGCGATCGTGGGCCAGACAGGCTCGGGCAAAACCACGCTCACCCGCTTGATCAACCGTATCTACGACGCGGACAGCGGGCGGGTGTTGGTGGATGGGGTGGACGTGCGCGAGTGGAGCCTGGCGTCGCTGCGCTCGCAAATCTCGACCATCGAGCAGGACGTCTTTCTCTTCTCCCGCAGCCTGGCCGAGAACATTGCCTTCGGCTGCGCCAACGCCAGCCAGGCCGACATCGAGCACGTCGCTCGCGAGGCCCAGGCCCACGAGTTCATCACCAGCTTTCGCGATGCGTACAGCACCGAGGTGGGCGAGCGTGGCGTGACGCTTTCCGGCGGGCAGCGGCAGCGCATCGCCATCGCCCGCGCCTTCCTGACCGA
>JAFGFO010000325.1 GCA_016931085.1 Thermoflexales bacterium | reverse complement strand
TTTCTACGCCAAAGGCGTCCTGCGGATAGCCGCCGCGCCTGTGGCACGCTTTGCGTGGAAACCTGCCCTACGGGTGTCTCTCCGACAGCCTGCTAGACGCAAGTGTATTTTCGCCAGTCCTTAGCGAACGCACAAGCTTTGGGCGATCTGTTCCAACAACTCGCTGGCAGCGGGGTAATCCTCCGGGCTGCTCAGGGCCGCGATCACATAGCCCTTGTCCGGCCCATTCGCCGCTATCACAAAGCCTTGCAGTGGCTTGGGGCCGCTGGTAAACGAGGGGCTAAACTCCATCTTGGTTCGTTGTAGACCACAATCGTCCAGGTTTCTCGGATTCATGACCCTGCCCCGCAGTTCCAGCGGGACGAGGACACCCCAGACCTTGTTGACGGTGGGCCGGTCAGCCCCCGCCAACAGCGGCGTGTCAACCAGTACCACGTACACCGGCAAGGTGTCACTGGGATGCGAAGCAGCCGCCAGCAAAAGCCCCTTCGACAAGCCAACGTGCACGCGAACGGCCTGGATGCGCACAAAAGAGTTGGCGACGATCGTGGGTGAATAGACCTGCTGCCAATCGCTCTCGGTGAAATTGACGACACCGTAGCCTGCCGGCAGCTCCAACTCGAGTCTCCCCCCCTTGACGCCAGCTTGCCAGGCAGTCAACACGACAGGCGTGGGCTGCGGGCTGGGGCTAGCTTGTGGGGAGGCGGCCGGTGTAGGGCTGGGCGCCGCTTGGGTAGCGGTCGGCTTAGGCGTGGAGCTAGGCGTGGCGCTGGCCGTCGGGCGCGTGGTTGGCGTGGCCGGCAGCGGCGTGGGCGACGGGCTAGGTGTATAGGTCGGCAAGGGTGTAAACGATGGGACCGGTGTAGGCGACGGCGAGGAGGTGGGGGACGGGACGGGTGTAGGGCTGTAGTTGGGCAACAAGCTGCACAGGCTGCCCAAGGCTCTTTCCAGCGTATCGCGCGTGGTGGGGAAGTCGCGTTGGCCGACCAGGGCCGTCATCACATACGCCTTGTCCTCTTGAGTCACGGCTACTATAAAGCCGCGCCAGGCGTCGGAGCTTTTCGAGCTGGGGATGATCTCGGCCTGGGTCATCTGGGCTTGCGTGTCGCACGTCCGGTCCGAGTTCTTGAGGCTGCGCTGGTTCAACACCTCGCCCTCGATATCGAGTCCCTTCACCAGTTTTTGCAGCGTATCGAGTTTGGGAGCGTCGGCTCCGGCCAACTGGGGTGCGTCGAGCAGCATCACGCGCACGACGGCCGTCTCCGAGCGCGGGCTGGTAGCCACCAGCAGCGTGCCTCCCACTCCAGATGGCTGCACCTTGTTGGCTTCGGCTCGCAGATAAGTGTTTTGGGCCAGGGACTTGGCATACAACTCTCGCCAGTTATAGCTGGCGAACTCGACCCCTTCATAGTCATCAGGCAGCCACAGCTTGAGCGCGCCAGCAGCCCTCGCCAGCAGCCATTCGCGCCAACCGGAGGGAGGAAGCGGTGTTGGAAAGCCGCCCACGATGGCCGTGGGCGGCGCTCCGGCGCCGCTGCTGGTCGGACGGGCTGGCGGGCGGGTCGGCTGGGGAGTGCCGCCAAACATGCGTGGCACGAGCAGGCCCGCCACGAGCAGCAGAACCACCACGCCAGCCGCCACTCCACCCAGGACCAACGGCCGCCGGCCGCTCAGCAGCGTGGTCGACTTGAGCGGCCGCGCGGCGGCCCGCACGCTTCGTTCGCCGCCCTCATCGGACGACTTAAGCTTGGACTCGAGCCAGGCGCCTCTCAGCTCGACGTCGCAACGCGAACAAGCTGTGGCGTCATCTGGAAATCTGTGTAAGCAATATGGACAGGTGTGCATCATGCTCTCCTGGTAAAGCCTATACGTACGGAGAAACCTTTTGGGTTCCTCTTAAGGCTTTAAGCTTTTAGCCTAAAGTCCATTATACGTCAATTTCGCCAGAAATTCAATGGGCCATTGTGTTCAAAACGAGCTAAATGCAGTATAATTTAGCCACGATGGTGAACACAGCCCAAGCACAACCATGCATCTCGAGTGACCTGGCACTGGCGTTGAGCGCATACGTCCCGCGTTGGGTGCGCGACCGCGTCACTTGTTCCAAACCAGTTGCGCCTGGCTACAACGAGCGCTTCGAGGCGGCCGTGCTGTTCTGCGACCTGGCCGGCTTTACGGCCCTCACCGAGGCGCTGGGCGCCGGCGAAACGGCCGACAAACGGGGCCAGGGCGTCGAGCAGCTCCAGGCCATCCTGGACCAGCTCTTCACCGCCATCATCGATGTGGCTCACGCTTACGGGGGGGACATTGTGCGCTTTTCGGGCGACGCGCTGTCGGTGTTGTTTGGCGACGAAAGCACGAGCGGCGAGTGCGCCCGGCACACGCAGCGTGCATTGGCCTGCGCGCTGGCGATGCAGCGCGCCATCGCACCCCTGGCCAACTTCCAACTGGGAGGGACCCCCTACCCGCTCCAGATGAAGATCGGGCTGGGCGCCGGGCGAGTGCTGGCCGTCATGCTCGGTCACCCCGAGCACGGCCAGGACATGCTGCTGACCGGGCCGGCCCTGGCGGCCGCCACCGAGGGCGAAAAACGCGCCCAAGGCGGCGAGGTGCTCGCTTCGAGCGAGGCGCTGCGGCGCGCCTGCCTGGAACTGCCGGGGGCAGACGGCTTTGCCGCGCTGCGCCCGGACGACTCATCCCTGGCTGCACTGGACCTCCCCGACCCAGTGCACGATTTCGACCTGTGGGATTTTGAGCCAGGCGAGAGCGGCCAGCAACTGGCCAGTTTCGTGCCCCCCGCCATCGTCGAGCGGCTGCAGCTCAAGATGGGCCAGCACTTGCCCGAATTCAAGCGCGTGACGGCCGTCTTTGTCGCGTTCGCCGGGCCGGACTATGGCAGCGACCCGCAGGCGGCCGCCAAGGTGCAGGCCTATGTCAACGCGGCCCAAGAGCTGATTGCCCACTACAAGGGCCGGCTGGTCGAGATCGAGGCCGGCGACAAGGGCAGCTTGCTGCTGGTGGTGTTTGGCGCGCCGCTGGCCGACGAGCGCGACACGATCCACGCGGCGCAGTGCGCCCTGGCGCTGAGGGCGCTGCCCGCCACGCTGCGGGTAGGGCTTGCCACCGGCCAGGTGTTTGCCGGCACGGTGGGTGCCCCCCTGCGCAAGCGCTACACGACGATCGGCGCCGCCGTCAACCGCGCCGCGCGGCTGATGCAGACCGCAACCGCCGGGCAAATCCTGGCCGACCAGGACACCGTGGCGCTCTCGTCGCGGGCCATCGCCTACACCAGCCTGCCGCCGGTCAAGCTCAAGGGCATTGCCGAGCCGGCGCCGATCTACTCCCTCGACGGCGAGCAGGCCGACGAGCTGGCGCGCGCCGGCGGGGGAAGGCTAATCGGGCGGCAAGACGAGCTGGCCAGATTGCTCCAAAAACTCGAGCTGGCCGGCCGCCAACAGGCCCAACTCGTCACGCTGGAAGGCGAAGCCGGGGTGGGCAAAACGCGGCTGGCCATCGAGCTGCGGCTGCGAGCGCTAGAGGCCGGCTGGAACGTCTTGGCCGGCGTCTGCCAGAGCATCGGGGCACAGACACCCTACCTGCCATGGAGCGAGCTGCTGCGCAAGGCGTTGGACGTGCAGCCTGGTGCAAGCCCCGAAGCGCAGGTCGCGAGCGCAGCGAGTGCGCTGCGCGCCATCGACGCCCAGCTCGTGGAGCGCCTGCCACTGCTGGGGCCGGTGTTGCGCCTGCCTATCGCTGACAACGAGCTGACGCGCCACCTCGACGCCCGCCTGCGCCACGACGGGGCGTTCGAGCTGGTGACCGCGCTACTGCGCGCCTGGCTCGGGCCTACCCGCCTACACCCCCTCTCGCGCGGGGAAGGGGAAGAGGCGAGCCAGAACGGTCAGGCCGGGGCGTCCTTGCTGATCGTCATCGAAGACGCCCAGTGGGCTGACCCGCTGTCGCTAGAGCTGGCTGCTCACGTGGTGCGCGAGCTGGCGGATGAGGCTCTGTGTATCCTGATCGTTCAGCGCCCGCACTTGCCGCCCCTGCCGCCAGCCTACGCCGCGCTGCGCGGGCTGCCGGCCCACAGCCTGCTCCAGTTGGGGCCTCTGCCGGCCGGGCAGGGGTCAGAGTTGGCCAGCGCCTCGCTGGGCGTGACGGCCCTTCCGCCCGAAATCGAGCAGCTCGTCGTGGAGCGCGGCCAGGGCAATCCCTTTTTCGTCGAAGAGATCGCCAGGGCACTCCGCGAAAGCGGCGCGCTCACGCGCGACCCCGACAGCGGCGAGCTGCTCGTGAGCGGCGAGATGGCGCAGATCCAGATTCCCGACACGGTCGAAAAACTGGTACAGGGGCGCATCGACCAGCTCGACGAGGGCAGCCGGCTCACGCTCAAGGTGGCCTCGGTCATCGGGCAAGAATTCCACATGCCGGTGCTGCGCGGGGCCTACCCGCCCACGGTCATCCTGGACGATCTCACCTTGCTCGAGCAACTGGACAAGCTGGAGCAGCGCGACCTGACACAGCTTGAAATCCCCGAGCCGGTGCTGGCCTATCTCTTCAAGCACCTCATCACGCGCGAGGTGACCTACGAATCGCTGCTGTTTGCCCAGCGGCGTGCCCTGCACGAGGCTGTGGCGCGTTGGTACGAGCGCACCTACGCGGCCGAGCTGTCACCGCATTATGCCCTGCTGGCCTATCACTACGAGCGCACCGAGAATTACGCCAGGCAGCTCGAATACTTTACGCTGGCCGGGCAGCAGGCGGCCAAGGATTACGCCAACGACGCCGCGCGCGAGTTTTTCAGCAAGGCGTTGGGGGTTGCCGCACGCGTGCCCCAGGCTGGCGCCAGCACGTTGGCCGCCATCCACGAGGGATTGGGTGACCTGGACGACCTGGCCGGCGAGTTTGAGCGGGCCAACGCCCATTACGAGCAGGCTTACGCCGCGCTAGAGTCGCAGGCGTGTGAGGACACCTACCTACCCCTGGCGAGGCTGCACCGCAAGATGGGGCGAGTGCGCGAGCAGCAGGGGGACATCCCAGCCGCCTTCGAGCATCTGGAGAGCGGCCTCCAATTCCTTGCCGCGCATGGCGATGAGCCTGCCTCAGCCCAGGAAATGGCACGACTGTACGTGCAAGGCAGTTTGACACACACACGACGTGGTGACTTGGAATTGGCCATGGAGTGGGCTTCCAAGGCTCTACAGGCGGTGCAGAAATACGACTTTCCCGCCGAGTTGGCACAAATCTATAATCTATTTGCTGTTATCAGGTATATGTGTGGGGACAACAAAGCGGCTATTGAGTATGGCCAACAAAGCGCTTCACTCTACGAGCGGCTGGGCGACAAGCTTGGCGCTTCCAAGGCTTATTCCAATTTAGGTGTTGCATATAGCCATGAATGTGATTGGGATGCTAGTCTTAGATATTATCAACAGAGTTTGCATCTGCGACGTGAAATTGGAGATGCAACCGGTGTCGGATTTGTATATAACAACCTGGGCAATATCTACCTATGGCAAGGCGCTGATCTGAATAGCGCCATCCTGGCCCTGAAGCAAGCTGAACAGATCGGCCTGGAAAGCGGGCGACACCAGATCACTCTAGGCGCTCAAGATGGCTTGGGCGAAGCTCATCTACGCCTGGGGCAAGTCGACCTGGCGGTCGAATACATCCAAAAAGGCCTCGCCCTGGCCGAAAAAACCGGCATCCAGAATTTATCTCCGCGCTTGAGCCGTTCGTACGCAGAAGTATACCTTACCAAGGGCGAATTTGATGTGGGAGAAGAATGGGCCAGGCGCGCGCTCCAACTGGCCGAAGAACAGGGCCAGCGCGACGTGGCTGGCGAGGCGTGGTGCACGCTGGGGCGGCTGCACAGGCTGCGCGGCGAATGGGAGCAAGCCAAGGAGGTGCTGCGACAAAGCCGGGCCATCCTGCAAGAGCTGAACTTGCAGAGGCAGTTGGGACAGACGATCCTGGAGCTGGCTCGCCTGCGGCGCGACCAGGGGCAGGTAAACGAGGCGCAGGAAACACTGGAAGAAGCGACTACCATCTTCCGGCGGGTAGACGCCCAGTGGGATTTGAGACAGGCGGAAGAAGAACAGATAGAGACGAAAGCCTTGCGTTCGCCAGATAGAGATAGAGATGTCAGATAGAGAGAGGATGCGAAGCGGAGATAAAGAGAGGGAATAGAGATCAGATAGAGAACTCGATGGTGTATATTAGACATTATAGGGATTTATTTTTGCCACGAATCCTTCGACTATGCTCAGGACAGGTTGCACGAATTTTCACCAATTTTTATAATAATTCGTGACCATTCGCGAAATTCGTGGCTAAACTCCTATAAACTCTATTATCAAGGCTTTTAGAGACTGTGATTCTGGATGGAAAGGAGACACAATGAAACGCACGATCGCTCTGTTTACAACTGTTTCTTTGACGGCTCTCGCTCTCGGCTTGTTACTTCTCCTGTTGGGAAGCGGGCCAGCGGCAGCCGATTCGCGCGCGTCCTACCCGGCCGAAGGCAGCAGTGGGAGCGCGGCCAACGAGGCCGCCTCGCCAGCCGATGTCGCGCTGTACGTCAGCGCCACGGGCGACGACGCCAGCGGCTGCTTGCGCGAGCGGCCGTGCCAGAGCATCGGCCACGCGTTGTCGCTGCTCACCGGCACGGGCATGGTCTACGTCGCCCAAGGCGTGTACACCGAGACGCTCATCGTCGACAAGGCAGCCACCCTGCTGGGCGGCTGCCAGCCCGGCACGTGGGAACGCGACCCCGGCAGCTACACCACCGTCTATGGCAGGCTGGCGGCTTCTATTTTCACGATCCTGACAGGCACCCAGGCGCACATCGAGGGCTTTGAAATCACCGGCGGGCTGCCGCACGGGATCGACATCAGGCCCGCCGCGCAGGTTCACGTCGTCGACAACCTCATCCACGACAACGGCCGGGCCGATCTGGTGGAGTACTACTATGGCTCAGGCGTACACGCGGCAAACGCTCACGTGACAGCCACCCACAACGCCGTCTACAACAATTATGGCTACGACAATTCTGGCCTTGGCTTGCACATCGAAGGCGGCATCTTTACGTTTACCAGCAATCACGTACACGATCACTCGACATACGGCATCTATACCAATGGCGCCAGCGGGGTATTCGAGGCGAACACGGTAGAATTCAACGGCGGCAGCGGCATCGGTATATTCAACGCGTCTGTCCTCACAGGCACGATTGTCTTGAACGACAACACCATCCGAGCCAATGGTGCCGGCGGCGTCAATGCCAGCTTGATCAAGTCGCTGCTCATGCGCAAGAACCGCATCACCCACAACACCAGCTCCGTGTCTCCGGCGGGCGTGAGTATCTCGTATGGATCGGCCAGCCTGGACGCCAACTGGATCGCCTACAACACCGGCATCGGCGCCCACAACGGCGGCGGGCTAGGCCTATCCAACGCGTCCCCCTTCGAGCTGACCAACAACGTCATCGCTCACAACGACGTGATCAGCGGGTATTGGGGCGACGGCGTTTACGTCACCGGCATCTCCTCGACCGGCCGGATCGTCAACAACACGCTGGTCGGCAACGACGCGCTCGACGGGCAGGCGATTTACTTGAACGGCACGGGCACAGTCGCCCTCACCAACAACATCATGGTCGAGCATCATACTGGGCTATACGTGTCTAACGCCGAGGTTTCTCACGTCTACAACGACTATTTCTCCAATACGCAGAATTTGTATGGCACGGCCCCCGAACCCAGCGAGCTGACGGTCTCGCCCGAGTTTGTCGACCCCGCTGCCGACGACTATCACCTGGCGACCGGCTCGCCAGTGATCAACGCCGGCGCCTCGATTGGCACCCCGGACTATGACTTTGACGGTTATCCGCGTCGCTATGGGAGCAGCGTCGACATGGGCGCCTACGAGTGGACCCGCTTGAGCAGCGTGTACGTCAGCCAGGCGACCGGCGACGACACGACAGGCAATGGCATGCGCGAGCGCCCCTTTGCCACCATCCAGCGCGGGTTAGGCTTGGCTGCCCAGGGCGGCAAAGTGTACGTGGCACGCGGTTATTACGGCGAAAGCCTGACGCTCAACCTGACGGTTACCCTGCTGGGCGGCTACGAGGAAGCCGGCTGGACACGCGACACCGACCGGCACGCCACCTATCTCGACCCTGGCTTGGCCAGCCGTGGCATAACGATCACCGCCAGCGCGCCGGCGATCGACGGCTTTATCATCTGCAATGGGTACGCCGCAAACAGTGGCGGCGGCATATACGTCGCCGGCGGGTCACCCCTCATTCAAAACAACCGTTTCACGTCCAACCGCGCCGGCCAGGTGGGGGGCGGGCTGTACTGCGCTGGCGGGAGCCCCGTCATTCGCAGCAACGTCTTTGAAAAAAACACGGCCAACTTGTTCGGCGGCGGGGTGTACATGGGCAGCGCCTGCGCGGCCGTTTTCGAGGGCAACGAACTGAGACAAAACCAGGCCACCTCCAGCGGCGGCGGGCTGTACGTCACGGATTCAACTGCCACCCGCACCATCAGCGGCAACATCCTGGCCGACAACCAGGCCTCCAGCGGCGGCGGGCTGTACGCTTATTCGAACGGCGCGCTGACGATCGACGGGAACCAATTCATAGACAACCTGGCCACCAACAGCAATGGCGGCGGACTTTCCCTGGGCGGGCTGGGGCGGATGCTCGCCAGGCATAATGTGTTCCGGGGGAATCAGACGGCGGCAGGGGCCAGCGGCGGCGGGCTGTACGCTGGCAGTGGCCAAATCAGCCTCGACGCGAACGTGTTCAACAGCAACACGGCCTCTGGCCAGGGCGGCGGGGCCTGCCTGAAAACAGCCTTCACAGCGACCAACAATGTCTTTGTATACAACCAGGCTGGCGGCGGCAGCGCCCCGGCCGGCAACGGGCTGTACATTTCCAGCACTTACCCGGCCCAAATCGTCAACAACACCTTTCACGCCAACAATGATCCCAGTTGGGGCGATGGGCTCACGATCGAGTCTGTGGCTACCTCCACCGTGGCCAACAACTCGTTCACCAACCACAACGCGGCCGGGCTGCGCGCTGCGGGCGGGCTGCCCGTCACGGCCGATTATAATCACTGGTTCGCCAACGGGATCGATTTCAGCGGCGTCCCCAGCGCCACGCACGATCTTTTCACCGACCCGCTCTTTGTAGACAGCGGGCGAGGGAACCTTCGCCTGCGCTACGACTCGCCGCTGATCGATGCAGGTGCCAATATCTTGGGCGGGATTGCCGCGCCCGGCGCCGACCTGGAGGGCCAGGCGCGCCCCAATCCTCCCACCGGCACGGTCGACATCGGCGCCTACGAATTCTATCCGCTCGTGAGGCTGGAAGTGTCCAAGTACGCCGAGCCTGACCCGGCCGGCTTTGGGCAGCCTCTCACCTACACCGCATACATCTACAACGCCGGGGCTGTCACGGCGACCCAGTTGGTACTGAGCGACACGGCACCGGCCAACACGGTGATCTCCAGCGTGCCCGAGGGCACGCTGGAGGGCCACACCGCCGTGTGGCAGCTTGGCGCGCTGCCGCCGGGCAGCGAAACGAGCCGGCAGCTCGTCGTCCGGGTCAATCCCACTTTGACCCAAACCACGCCGGTCACCAACGTCGCATTCGTGCGCAGCGACCAGGCCAGCGCCACAAGCGCTCCCCTGGTGGTGAGGGCGGTGCCGGATTTGCAGGCCAGCCTGAGCAAAAGCGCCACTCCCCCGCCTGGCACGAGCGTCGGTGTCAGCGACACCATCACGTATACAGTCGTTTTCACCAACACCGGGCCGGCCACGAGCGGGGAGGTGTCTTTGCAAGACGAGATACCGGATGGAACGCAGTACGACGGTTACGTCTACACGTCACGGTCGAGCGCCTATTACGACGACGCCGCGGGCCTGATCGGTCTGACGCTGAGCGGGCTGGACGCTGGCGAGACGGTCACGCTCGCGTTCAGCGTGCGCGTCCTGGGCCGACCCACGACCTCCGGGAGCATCGCCAACCAGGCCAGGCTGCACGCCTCAGAGCTCTACGGTATCGTCTACTCGCCGCCCGCAGCGCACGCCATCCCACTCAGCCTGGTCGTGAACACGACAAGCGATTGGCCGGACGATGGGACGTGCTCGCCTGAGCCAGGCGGATGCACGCTGCGCGAGGCCATTTACGCCGCCAATGCCACACCCGGCCCGGACACCATCACCTTCAAGCTGCCCGACGGGGAGCGCTACGGCCAAGACTGGTGGACCATCCAACCCTCGGAGCCTTTACCCGCGCTCCTCGATCTGGGGACGCTGATCGACGGCCACAGCCAGAGCGTCATCTCAGACACGAACCCGCTGGGGCCAGAAGTGGCCCTGGACGGCAGCGGGCAAGCCTTTGACGGCCTGACGATCCAGGGTCACAGCCACACCGTGCAAGGCCTGTCCATTTATGGCTTTGAAGGGCAAGGCATCCTCCTGGCGCCGGGCGCGGCGGGCAACACCGTCATCTCGAACACGATCGGCGTCGATCCGGCCGGCCGGCGGGGCGGGCTGCAAGACAACGGGGTGCTCGTCGTCGACGCCTCTGGCAACGCGATCGGCCTCCCCGGCCAGGGCAACCTGATCAGCGGCAATGACGGCAGCGGCGTGCGCATCGAGGGCAGCCAGGCGGCGAGCAACGCCGTGATGGGCAACGCGATCGGCACAGACATCCGCGGCAGGGCAGCCATTTCCAACGTTTTCCACGGCATCGTCATCGCCGGCGGCGCCCACCACAATCTCGTAGGCGGCTCCGTGCCGGCCGAGGGCAACCTGATCAGCGGCAACGGCCAACACGGCGTGCACATCCAGGCCAGCGGCACGCAGAGCAACACCGTCACCGGCAACCGGATTGGCACCACGCTATCGGGCCAACTTCCCCTGGGTAACGCTGGTGGCGGTGTGGTGATCGCCGGCGGCGCGCCGAACAACCAGGTGCTGCGCAATCACATCTGGTACAATGCCGGCGCCGGCATCCAGGTGGACGGCCCGGGCAGCAGCGGCAACCGCCTGTCACAAAACAGCCTCTCGCTCAACGGCGGCGAGGGCATCACGCTGACTAACGGCGGCAACGCCAGCCTGGACGCGCCCGCCTTCCTGGCGGCCAACGCCGGCCGGCTGGTTGGCCAAAGCTGCCCCGACTGCACCATTGAGCTTTTTAACAACAAGCCGGCCGATTACGAGGCGCGCCACTTTGCCGGCTCGGTCACCGCCGATAGGAGCGGCACGTTTGTCTTCATCGTCACCAGCACCTTGAGCTATCTCACCGCCAGCGCGACGGACGCAGCCGGCAACACCTCGGCCTTGAGCGCCATCCGACCGCCCACGGCCAGCTTTAGCGCCAGCACGCAGATATCGGTGGGCCAGGCGGCCGTCTTTAGCAACACCTCCAGCGGAGACGTGCTGTCGTTCGCCTGGAATTTCGGCGACGGCACGGCCAGCACACAGCGCAGCCCGGCCCACGCCTACGCGGCAGCCGGGCGCTACACCGTCACCCTGCGCGCCGGCAACCCTTCTGGCGTGGACTATGCCCAGGCGCTCGTCGAGGTGCTGGGGCCAGACCTGGGCCCCTCGCGCCAGCTTGCCAGGCCGCTTGGCGTCCAGCCTGGCCAACGGCTGAGCTTTACCCTGGTCTTGTCCAACGCCGGCCCGGCCGCCGCGCCCAACGTGATCGTCACCGAGCGGCTGCCCCTCAGCACGACCTTTGCCTGGGCTTCGGACGGCGGCGTCTACAGCCCGGCCCCCCATCGCGTCACCTGGAACATCGGGCGGATGGCAATGGGGACGCCGATCACACGGCAAGTGGCCGTCACCGTCCATGCAGCCGCCCCACCTGCCACACTGCTGGCCAACACGGCCTGGATTGACGATGGGTTGACCCCCCCGCTGCGCCGCACGGCCACGGCCTTTGTGATGGCGCCGCCGGCAGACGTCCGGCCGCCCACCGACACCTTCGAGCCTAACAATTACTGGCCGCAGGCCTACACCGTCACGGCCGGCGTGTACCACAGCTTTGTCATCTCGCCTACCGACCTGGACTGGTACAAGGTCTACCTGCCCGAATACGGCAGCCAATTGAGCGTCACGCTCAGCGGCGCGGGCGGGATCAGCCAAGCGCTTCCGGCGGACTATGACGTGGTGATCTTTAGTCCCCCAAAACCAATAACAGCTACTGGCAACATCCTCGACGTCGGCAACATCCTCGACGTCGGCAACATCCTCGACGTCGGCAACATCCTCGACGTCGGCAACATCCTCGA
>JAFGFO010000324.1 GCA_016931085.1 Thermoflexales bacterium | reverse complement strand
CTGGTGCTCACCCACCCCACCGGCCAGGTCGGCGGCCTGCCGCGCTACTATGACATCGTGGGCGACGGCGGCGGCTTTAGCGCCACGCTGCGCGTGTGCTATACGCACGCCGATCTGGCGTGGGCCGGCATTTCACTCGACGACGAGGCCCGCCTGGCGCTGTATCGCTACGAGCCAGGCGCCGGATGGGTCCTTTACCCCTCGACGGTAGACCGCGCCGCCAACACGGTGGCGGCCAGGGTAGACCGCTTCAGCCGCTGGGCGATTGGCCTCCCGCAGGCCAGTGAGCCGACCGTTGTGGCGATGCGCCACATGCAGAGCAGAGCCACGGGCCTGGCCTGGGCAGCGGCGTTGGCCATGGCGATGCTGGCGGGCTGGAGCTGGGTGCGGCGAGCAAAACGGAAATCCTAAAGGTCTCGACCGGGGAACTTGTCGGAGAGACAATCCTGGCATAGACCCTAAAGGTCTTTGCAATCCGCAGGGTCGCCACCTTTAAGGGCCCGCTGGCAAAACCGGCGCAGCATACGGCCCCTGGCACAGCTCGTCCACGTAGCCGCAGCCCTCCAGCTCGGACAGCGAAAAGACCGCCTGGCCGGCCGTGCCGAGCTGGCGGGCGGCCTCGATCCGCGCCGCGATCGCCTCGAACGGCAGGCACGCGCCGGCGTACTTGACGCCGATGCCCGGCAGCACCAGACCCCCACCGGCGTGAGCCTGGAAGCCGGCCGCAGCCGCCGTCCAGGCCGCCAGGTCGGTGATCACGTCCGAGCTGTAGAGCATGGGGGCGACGGCGTCAATCATCTGGCTCAGCATCCAGCCCTGCGAGTCCTGGTAATAGGACTCGTAACCCCGTTGGTAGGAAGGCCACACCGCGGCCGAGACGGTCATAGTCGGGTGCGCCGCGTGGGTCTGGGTAAAGATGCGCAGCACGAGCTGGCTGACCTGCGCGCGCTGGAAATCGGGCCGCCAGGCGGTGATGGTCAGCGTGAGCGACAGCGGGTCACGCGCGTAGGCGTCCAGCGTGAAGGGGTCGAGCGAGTAGGCCGCGCCCGGATAGCGCACGTTGTCCAGGTGGACGCCGTCTATGGCATAGCGCGCCGCCACGTCGGCCACCACGGCGGCCACGTGCTCCTGCACCTGCGGCACGGCCGGGCTGGCCCACAGGTATTGGCCCCATTGGATCGGCATGTAGCCGGTGACAACCGGGCGATCGTAGACTCGCCAGGTATAGCCCAGCCCATAGCCGCCGTCGCTGCTGTAGGTCAAGCGATTGAGCGCCTGCGGCGGCGAGATATCCCGGCCAGGCACGAGCGCCCCATACGTAGAGGAAGGCGGCGGCAGCCAGGCCGGGTACACGTTGAACCAGGCGTGTACTTGTACACCCGAGGCGTGAGCGTGCGAAACGATCTCGGCCAAGGGGTCCCAGCCGGGGTACTGCCCCAGCGTCGGTCCAAGCGAGCCGGTCAGGCGCGAGGCCCACGGCTCAAGCCCCGGCGTATAATACGCGTCACCCGCCCCACGCACCTGGAAAAAGATGGCGTTAAAGCCGGCAGCAGCGGCGGTGTCCACCACGTGCTGGATGTCGGCCGGCGTTGGGGATTGGCCGTAGCGCGTCCAATCGTAGCGGCTGACCCACACAGCGCGCAGCTCGGTCACAGGCAGCGTGGGCGTCACCGGCTGGGTGAAGGCGTAGAAACTGGCCACCAACGGCAAGTACAGGCGGGGTGTCATCTCGAGCGTGCCGCTCACAGCTTCCCCCCTGCCCCATTCCTGGCACTCGCCCGATACGGGCGTGGGCGGAGGGTAGGTATCCGGCGCAATCCCCGCCTTGGCCTGGCCGTCCAGCCAGCCAGCCAGCGCGAGCAAGGCGGCCACAGCCAGCACGAGAGCGCTTGCCCACCGCAGGTACCTGAGCATCCAGGCAGGGACCCGGAGCAATCGAAGATGAAAGAGAGAGTGAAAAAATGGCCCAGTCTCCATCATGACCCTGTCAGGCCATTATAGTACAAAGCGCGCCGCTTTACAAACAATGGGGCCGCTGACTTTTTGGGCATGATGTGCTACAATGGGGGTGTCAGGCGGGTCCGGCGGGGACCTGTCGATCATTCTCAAGGAGGTATGCTATGACGGTACAGTCTGCTTATGCGCTCGCCAAAGAACGCTACGCCTCTCTCGGCGTGGATACCGAGGCCGCCATCGCGGAGCTTGAACAGGTCGCCATCTCGCTGCACTGCTGGCAGGGCGACGACGTGGGCGGTTTCGAAAACCCCGGCGGCGAGCTAGGCGGCGGCATTGCCGCCACCGGCAACTATCCCGGCAAGGCCCGCACCGCCGGCGAGCTGCGGCGCGACCTGGACGTGGTCTACAGCCTGCTGCCCGGCGCGCACCGCCTGAACCTGCACGCCATCTACCTCGAATCGGACACCAAGGTGGAGCGCAACGCCATCGAGCCGCGCCACTTTTCCGCGTGGGTGGATTGGGCCAAGGCCGGCGGCCACGGGCTAGACTTTAACCCGACCTGTTTCTCGCACCCGCTCGCCGCCGATGGCTTTACCCTTTCGCACCGCGACCCCGCCATCCGCCAGTTTTGGGTGGAGCACTGCATCGCCAGCCGCAAGATCGGCGACTATTTTGGGCGGGAACTGGGGACGCCGGCGGTGACGAACATCTGGATCCCCGACGGGTTCAAAGACACCCCGGCCGAGCGCGCCGCGCCGCGCCGGCTGCTTCTCGAATCTCTCGACCGCATCCTGGCCGAAAAACTGCCCCACAACCTCGACGCCGTCGAACCCAAGTTGTTTGGCCTGGGCTCCGAAAGCTACGTCACCGGCTCGATGGAGTTCTATGCCGCCTACGCCGTCACCCGCCACATCCTGCTGACCCTCGACAGCGGGCACTTTCACCCCACCGAGTCCATTGCCGACAAGATCTCGGCCTTGCTGCTTTATCTCGATCAAATCCTTTTGCACGTCAGCCGCGGCGTGCGCTGGGACAGCGATCACGTTGTCACCTTCAACGACGAGCTGCAAGCCATCGCCCAGGAAATCGTGCGGGCCGGGGCGTTAGAAAGAATCCACATCGGGCTGGACTACTTTGACGCCAGCCTCAACCGCATCGCTGCCTGGACGATTGGGGCGCGGAACACCCTCAAGGCGCTGCTGGTGGCGCTGCTCGAACCACGCCAGGCCTTGCGGCAGTACGAGGCCGAGGGCGACTATGCCAGCCGCCTGGCGCTGATGGAAGAGCTCAAGGCGATGCCGTTTAGCGCGGTCTGGGATTATTACTGCCAGCGAAAGGGCGTGCCGGTCGGCATGGAGTTCATGCGCGTGATCAAAGCGTACGAAAAGGCCGAGCTGGCTAAACGCTGAAACTTTTAATAAGGAGTAGCTATGAGTGGTTGGGCTGAACAGGTACTGGACATCGACCTGACGACGTCGAGTTATAAAACTTATCCGTTGGATATGGAGATGGCCAGGCAATATATCGGCGGGCGCGGCCTGGGGGCACGCCTGCTGTGGGACCTGGTTGGGCCAGGAGTCGACCCACTGGCGGAAGAAAACGTGCTGATCTTTACCAACGGACCGCTGACCGGCACCGGCTACCAGACCAGCAACCGTTTTTCGGTTTCGACCAAGAGCCCGCTGACCGGCACCATCCTGGACGCCAATTCTGGCGGTTTCTGGGGGATGCAGTTTCGCAAGACGGGGTACGCGGCCTTGATCGTGCGCGGCAAGGCACCCAAGCCGGTCTGGATTGAAATCAAGCCGGGCGTGGTGGCCTTCCACGACGCCGCCCCGTTGTGGGGGATGCGCGTCTTTGCCGTGACGGAGCGCCTTGGCCAGAACAACAACAAGCGCAACGTGTTATGCATCGGGCCGGCCGGCGAGAACCTGAGCCGGATGGCCGCCATCATGAACGACCGCGAGCGTGCCCTGGGGCGCGGCGGGCCTGGCGCCGTGATGGGCTCCAAGAACCTCAAAGCGATCGTGGTAGAGGGCAGCCAACGCCCAGAAATTGCAGACAAGGAGCGTTTCAAGTTCATGCTGTACGAAACGCGCAAGCTGCTGGCGGCCAGCCCGCTGACCAGCCAGGCGCTGCCCGAGTTCGGCACGGTCGTGCTGATGAACATCATGAACCACGTCGGCGCGCTGTCCACCCGCAACCACCAGCAGACCCAGTTCGAGGGGGCGGAAGCCATTTCGGGCGAGGCCTTGAGCGAGAGCTACCTGGTCAAGAACGCCGCCTGCTGGGCCTGCCCGATCGGCTGCACGCGCGTCAGCCGGACCGGAAAGGGCGAGAGCGAGGGGCCCGAATTCGAGACCACCTGGGCCTTTGGCGCGCAGTGCGGCGTGGACGACCTGGAGGCGATCATCGAGGTCAACGCGCTGTGCAACGACCTGGGGCTGGATACCATCTCGGCCGGTTCGACGATCGCCTGCGCCATGGAGCTAAGCGAGAAGGGTTACCTCGACTCTGAGCTGCGCTTTGGCCGCGCCGACCTGCTGGCGCGCTGCGTGGAGGACATGGCCTATCGCCGTGACCTGGGCGCGGACATGGCCGACGGTTCGCTGCGACTGGCGAGCAAGTACGGCCACCCTGAGCTGTCGATGTCGGTCAAGGGCCTGGAAATGCCCGCTTACGACCCGCGCGGCCTGCAGGGGCAAGGCTTGCTGTACGCCACCTCCAACCGCGGCGCCTGTCACATGCGCGGGAACATGGTCGGGCTGGAAGTGCTGGGCCTGCCCAAGCTGATCGACCGCTTCCAGGTACAGGGCAAATCCAGTTTCGTCATCCTGAACCAAAATTCAAACGCGGCGATCGACTCGCTCGTCGTCTGCAAGTTCACCAACATGGGCGTGGCGGACGAATACTTTGCGCGCGTGTTGAGCGCGGTGACGGGCGTCCCGTACGCGACCGGCGACATGATCAAAGCCGGCGAGCGCGTCTGGAACCTGGAGCGGCTGTACAACCTGCGCGAGGGTTTCACCCGCAAGGACGATACCCTCCCGCCGCGCCTGCTGACCGAGGCCCCGGCCGATGGCCCATCCAAGGGCTGGGTCTCGCATCTGGAGCCTATGCTCGAAGAATACTATCGCACGCGCAGCTGGGACGAGAACGGCGTGCCCACGCCCAAGAAACTGGCTGAATTAGGATTGGAGAATTTATGATCGACCCACGGATTTACGAAATGTTCCGGGAAATTGGCCACGATTTGTACGTGGCCAACATGATCTCATCGCACGGGGGGAACCTGAGCGTTCGCCTGGGCGACCGGGTGATCATCAAGCGCCGCGGCGCCATGTTAGGCCAACTCAAGCCGCACGATTTGGTCGAAACCCGGCTGGATAAAAACGACAGCGGGGTGGCGCTGGCCTCCACCGAGCTGCTGGTGCATCGCACCGTCTATTTGAACACGCCAGCGTTGGCCATCTGTCACTGCCACCCGCGCACGGCCATCGCCTATTCGCTTTCCCGCGATGAAATCGTGCCCATCGACAACGAAGCCTCCTATTTGCTCAAGAAAATCCCCGTGATCGCGGAAGAGTTCGCTTCTGGCTCGCCGCAGTTGGCCAACAAAGTCGCCGCGACGCTCAAGAATTACAAGATCCTCATGCTGCGCGGGCACGGCAGCTTTGCCACCGGCCAGACTTTGGACGAGGCCTTTTTATGGTCGTCCACGCTGGAGGAGGCCTGCCAGATCATGCTGCTGGCGAAGCAAATCGACGAGCCGTTCATCGAGTATCGCGGCATGAGCGGCTCCTACGACAAGTTCTAGGGCGCTGCATAATAAGCGGGAAAGGGGACACTATGCTAGCCAAGGTATATAGTTGCGCGATCGTCGGGCTGGATGGACAGACCGTCGAGGTCGAAGTAGACACAGCCCGGGGGCTGCCGGCCTTTACGCTGGTGGGGCTGCCCGATGCGTCCGTGCGCGAAGCCGGCGAGCGCGTGCGAGCAGCGATCAAGAACAGCGGCCTGATCATGCCAAGCAACCGCGTCACGATCAACCTGGCACCGGCGGACATGCACAAGACCGGGCCAAGTTATGACTTGCCAATCGCGGTCGGCATTTTGGCTGCCTCGGAGCAGATCCCGGCCGAGCCGCTCGAGCGGGCCATGGTCGTGGGCGAACTGGGGTTGGATGGCAACGTGCGTCACGTGCGGGGGGTTCTGCCGGTCACGCTGTACGCACGCCAGCAGGGCTGCGAGCGCTTGTTCGTGCCGGCGGAGGATGCCGCCGAGGCCGCGCTCATCCCCGGCATCGAAGTGATCCCTATCCCCAGCTTGATCGCTCTGGTCAATCACCTGCACGGCGTGCAGCCGATCGCCGCGCAAGAGAGCGGGGCCTTGGAGAAAAGCGAGTATGTGGGTGCGGGGGTGGATTTTTCGGCCGTCAAGGGGCAGGAGCACGTCAAGCGCGCCTTCGAGGTGGCCGCCGCCGGCCAGCACAACGTCCTGCTGGCCGGGCCGCCTGGGGCCGGCAAGACCTTGATGGCGCGCGCACTGCCGGGCATCCTGCCCGCGCTCAGCCTGGAAGAGGCGCTCGAGGTCACCCGCATCTACAGCGTGGCGGACATGCTGCCTGAGGACACGCCGCTCATCCAGCAGCGCCCCTTCCGCGCGCCACACCATACGATTTCCCACGCTGGCCTCGTCGGCGGCGGGCGGATGCCGCGGCCGGGCGAGATCAGCCTGGCCCACAGAGGCGTGCTGTTCCTGGACGAGCTGCCCGAGTTCGACCAGCGCTCGCTCGAGGTGCTGCGCCAGCCGCTGGAGGACCGCATCGTCACCATCAGTCGCGCCGCCGGCACGCTGAGCTTCCCGGCCAATTTTCAGTTTGTCGCCGCCATGAACCCCTGCCCGTGCGGGTTCTTTGGCGATCCGGTCAAAGAGTGCACGTGTGCCCCGGCCCAGGTCACGCGCTATCAGAAGCGCATTTCGGG
>JAFGFO010000323.1 GCA_016931085.1 Thermoflexales bacterium | reverse complement strand
GGTCAGGTTCTTGTCCACGTCCATGCGCTGCAAGTTCTCGTGGAGCGTCCGGTTGAGGATCTCCATAAATCGGACCGGGTCTCTCTCCTCACTGATCAGCAAGGTTCGCACGGCCGTTTGCAGCATCAGCATCAACACGCCACTTTCCAGGCCGTGGCCGGTCACGTCGCCGATGCCAAACTTGACATAGCCGTTGTGCTGCAGCACATCGTAGTAATCTCCGCCCACTTCGCTGGCAGGTTCCATAAAGCCGGCGATGTCCAGGTTCTCGACCTGGCCCAGCTCCACATCTGACGGCAGCAGCATCTGCTGCAAGCGGCGGGTCACGTCCAGCTCGGCCGTCATGCGCAGGTTTTCTTCTTTGAGTTGTTCATTGAGCGTTTGAATCTCGGCGTTGGCCCGGCTGATCTGTTCGATATGTTTCTCTTCCTGCTCCACCAGCAGCGCCCCCTTCAACGCGCTGCTGATCTGCCCGCGCAGCACCTCGTAAGGTGTTCCCTCGCGTGGCCCCATTTCGAAGAGGCTAAGACCGATCTGCTCGTTCTGGAAATACAACGGCTCGACGATAAAAGTGAACTGCCTGTCAGGCCATAGTCCCTCCGGCAGCAACTGGCCGGAGGGGAAACGCGCCTGGCCTGTTTCCAACACCGCTCCCAACGCCGTTCGCCCCCACTCGTCGTAAGCCGACACCAGTTTTGACCAGCCCAGGTCCGCTTGGGGATATTGGTAAAGCTGGGGTGCCTCGTAGAGGGTCAGATGGCAACTGGGGAAACCCAAGCGGGGTAAAGCTTGAGTCAGGATGTCCATCAGGCGCTCCATGCTGAAGATGGTGATGAGTTCTTCACCAATCTCACGCAGTACCTGGGCTCGCTTTTCGGCCTGCAAAGTCTGGTAGGCCTGCGCCTGTTCAGCCACCTTCCCGATCATCACTCGACTCTGATGCCACAGGTCATCGGCCCACGCAAAGGTCGCGTCGTCAAGACAGTTTAGCAGCCGGCGGCGCAGTACCGAAAGGCCGTTCTGCCACGACTGCACCCGGCTGCTCGTTTCCATACGACCCAACACCTTGCCCAGGGTACGTAAAAAAAGTCCTGGCGATTGGCCACTTAGCTCGGCCACACAAGCCTCCCACAATCGTTCCACGCAGCCAGGATCTAGCTCCGAAGATGCGCCCACCGCTTGCGTCATCTCGGCCAGGATATCTTGCCGGCGAGTAGACAGAACAGCCTCGAGCGTTTCCCGGCCGGCCTGTGCCGGCCCTTCGACGGTGATCGGGGTCTCAGGCCAAGGTCCGGCTGCCGGGCTGGTCGCCTCCGCCGGCATACAGCCGCACGATTGGCGCACCATCAGCTTGCAGGGCAAGGTCAGCTGCTCGGGCACCTCCTCACCTGCCAGCATCGCCAACAGCGTCTCGACGGCCTTGTAGCCCATTTCGTAAAATGGGGCACCCATTGTGGTGAGGGGAGGCGTGATCGTCCAACTCTCGGCCACATCGTCGAAACCCGTCACGGCGACCTGGTCGGGCACCTGTATGCCCTGGGCTTGCAAGGCTTGCAAGGCAGCCAGAGCAAAGGCGTCATCGGACGTCGCCATGGCCTCAAAGTCGATACCGGGGCGTTGGTCGCCAAAACCAGGCAGCAGATCGCTACGAGAGGAAAAGACGATATCGGGATCGTAGGGGAGGCCGTATTTGGCCAGGCTATCCACGTAGGCTCGATAGCGCTCGGCATGTGGTCTTGGCCCGACCCTGTTAACATAGGCGATGCGACGATAGCCGTGGGCCTCGATCAGGTGGACCATGACTTGAAGCATGGATTCGTACTCGCTCTTGAGTATGGTGGGAACACCCGCCAGGGGCCGCTCGAGGGCAACGATGGGCCGGGGGTGGAAACGCCTCAGGAAATCTCTGACCCCTTCTTCGGGGAGGGCTTGGGTCACGCTACTGGTCGAGACAACGAGTCCGTCGAGATTGGCAGCGCTTGCCAAGTCGTAGACGATGTTGTGTTGAGCTTCAAATCCGTCAGGCTGGAATATGATTCCACCGGGGAAACAGATCAAGTTGACATCTAGCTGCTGGCAAGCATCCACCACGCCTTGCAACTGCGCCAAGGCCCAGGTGTAAACAAGCCTCCGCGCCAGGAGACCGAAAGTCAGGCGTTTTTTTCGCGAGTGGGTGTTGGTCGAAAAAGCCTTAGCGGCTTGAGTCACAGCATTGCTCCTGAGATACGGGCGATCTCGCTCATTACCAAGCGATTTTACGCGAAAATTCCGAATTAGTCAAAAGCCGGGCATTCCGCTGCAAGTCAGGTGCAACGCACGCGACAAGTGCGTTACACCTGCGCTTCCTCTTGTCTCATGGCCAGACCCACACGGCACCCTGGGGGCTGATTTGCACGCCCTCGATCACCAACTCGGGGCTAAAATCGGGGCCGGACGCCCGGTACAAGCCGCCATCCGCCCAGAAGAACAGGCTCTGGCCGCCAGTCCCCCACACCGCCTCGTCCGCCGGCAGCGAGGAGACCTGGAGAGGATCCCCCTCGCCTTTGCCTACCCACACTCCTGGCTGTCCCTGCTCTTCAGTCGTGCTCCAGGCCCAACCTTGTCCGGCCGGCGCCGCGAGCGGAGGTGCGGTGAGCAGCGGCACGGCCGGCCCCGGCAAGGGGGTCAATTCGCCGCCCAACGTCACCGTCCAGACGACTTCTTGCGCCTGGAGGAGAAAAACGCCGGCGTCGGGCGACCAGCTCAAGGCAGACGCCTCGAAGCCTGCCACGCGCCGCACGGCGCCTTCACCCGGCGTGACGAGGAACACGCCAGCCTGGCCGCCTGGGTTGCAGGACGCGACCAGCTTGTCGACAGCCAGCAGGACGCCGCCGCTGGCCGGGTCCAGGGCCACTTCATTAAAGTAATCTTCCCACAGCAGTCCCACCTGGCTGCTTTCGACATTGAAGGTACGCAAAGTCCGCGCGCCGCAATCAGAGCTCCAACTGTACACCACAAAGGTATCGGGCGCGCTCCAGCCAATCACCACCTCGTCGCCGCTGCTTGGGGTATAGAGGGACTTGACTTCCGAGCCATCGGCGCGGGCGGCCCACATCCCAGCCATGCTATAGCCGGCGCCGGTGCCGAAAGACTCCGCCCCGGCGTGGACGATGTACTTGCCATCCGGCGACCAACTGGGGCGAAAGCCCTGGCTGGGGCCGTCGGTCAGGCGCGTGAGGTGACTGTCCTCGATCGAGTAGACATACAGGTCAGAGGAAGGCCCCTCGTGAACGCTCATAAAGGCCACTTGCTGCCCGTTAGGTGACCAGGCCAGGCTGGGCAACTCCGCCACGGCCCGCAGCGCTTGAAAGGCCGGGGCGTCCGGCCCTGCCTCCAGGCCGGCTTCGGCCGTGGCCGAGGCGAGCGGCGTCACCGTCTCGATCTGGCCACCGGGCAACCTGAGCAGCTCCAAAGCCAAGTCCTTCCAGAGCTGCGGGTCAGCGGCTGTGATGAAGGCCAACTGCCCACCGCGTGGGGAAACGGCTGTGCGGAGGTCGCCAGGCGCCACGAGCGGCCGGCGAGTGAGTTGCGTCAGGTCCGAGCCGTCGGCGTCAAGCGCCCACAGGCCGTCCGGCGCCGCGAACACCAGCCAGGGCCCATCCCGATTCAGCGCGCCGAGGGGCGCAGAGGCCTGATCCGCTTCCGGCTCAGGCGTGGCCGTCGGCGGCGGTGGCGTGGAAGTTGCCGCCGCTTCGGTCGGCGCCGCAGGCGCTTGGGTCGGCGCCGCAGGCGCTTGGGTCGGCGCCGCCACCGCTTCGGTCGGCGCCGCCACCGCTTCGGCGGCCAGCGTAGGCAAGGGTGCCGGTGTGGCCCGAGCGCAGGCCGGCAGTACGCTCACAAGCAGAACGATCACCAACGCCGCCAAGCCCCGTTGAACAAGCGAGCTGTCTTGAGATGACATGTCCTTCCCTCCATTACGTTTTACGTTTCACGTCTCACGTCTCACGTTTCTGCCCTCTACTCCGTCTCAATCACGGCGTCGGCTGTCATACCTGCCTTGAGGCGGTGGCCGAGGTTGGGCAGGCGTATCTTGACGGCAAACACCACGTTGGCGCGGTCTTCGCGAGCCTGCGTGTCGCGCGAAGAGAACTGCGCCTGGCCGGCGATGTCGGTCACTGTGCCACCGAATGCCTCGCCTGGGTAGGCATCCACGTACACGTGTGCTGGCGCGCCCAATTGCACGCGCGGCAAACGGTCCTGGGGCACGTACACCACCAGCGTGACCTGTTCCAGGTCGACGATGCTCATCAACGCCAACCCAGGCTGGATCGTCTCGCCAACGTGTACCGAGCGGCTGGCAACCAGGCCGGTCAAGGGTGCGCGCAGGGCCGCGCGAGCCAAGGTGGCCTGGGCCAGCTTGAGTCGAGCCTGGGCCTGGTGTAATTGGGCCTCGACCAACGCGATGTCCTCCGACCTTGGGGCGGCCTCGATCTCGGCCAGCCCGGCTTCGGCCACCAACACACCGGCCAACGTCATACTGTACGCGCTGCGAGCGTTGTTCACTTGCGCCTGCAGCGCCAGCGGCGTGCGGCGCATAGTTGACAGTGCCCCCAATGTAGCCCGGGTGCCGTCCCGCTGCGCCTGGGCTGCCTCCAGTTCGCGCGCCGCGATGGCGATTTCCTTATCCAATGACTCGCGGCGGCCCGCGTCGTCATCGTAGAAATCACGCCACCACCTGGCTTCGGCCAGCTTGGCCTGGGCCACGACCACAGCCTGCTCGGCCAGCTTGACGCTCGTGTTGGCCGAGTCGATCTGCGCCAGGAGTTGTTGGGGGTTGGCCAGGATGGCCTGGGCGTTCTCGAGCCCCAGCCTGGCCCCCTCGCGATCAGCGATCGCTTTGTCCAGCGCGGCCCGGGCGACAGCGACGTCCTCGCTGCGCGCGCAGGCCTTGATCTGGGCCAGATTGGCCTTGGCCGCGCCGAGGGCGGCCTGGGCCTGCTTCACCTGGACCTGCAGTGCCGCATCGTCCAGCCTGGCGAGCACGGCGCCGGCCTGGACGGCCTCGCCCTCGTCCGCCTTGAGATCTACCACGCGCCCGTCGATCTCGGATACCACCCTTGCCTGCTGCCCCTCAATCACACCGTCCAAGCGCAGCTCGCCGGCCCCGGCACTTGGCGCCTGGCTGCTTGCCTCCTCGCTCTTGCTCGCTTCGCCTGCTTGCTTCGCCTCAGCCTGCAGTCCTGGCTTGAGCATGTGGTCAGGGTTAGGAATCTTGAGCTTGACGCCATACACCAGGCTGGCACGTTGGTCGGATGTGCGCACGTTACGTGGGGTATATTCGGCCTGGTCGGAGATATGAACGACCGTGGCGGGGAAGGCTCTCCCCTCGAAGGCGTCCAGGTACACGTCCATCGCCTGGCCCAACGCCATCTCCCCCAGGCGTTGGCCGGAGACATAGATCGTCAGCGTCACCTGATCCAGGTCAGCCAGGATCAGCGCCGGAATGCCTGGCGCGGCCAACTCGCCGGTATACACGCTGCGGGCCACAATGACCCCGTCGGCTGGCGCGCGGAGTGTGGCCTTGCCCAGTTGGATCTGGGCCGCTTCGAGCGCCGCTTGCGCCACCTGTACCTGGGCTTCGATAGCGGCGATTTGCTCGGCCGTCGCCCCGGCCTTGACCGCCTCCAGGGCCGCCTTTGCCTGGCTCACCGCCGCTTCGGCCGACTGGTAGTGCGCGAAGGCCGCATCCACCTGGGCCTGGGCTTGTAGGGGATCAGAGCGCTGATCGAGCAGGTGAGCCAGTGCCGAGCGCGCCCCGTCGTAAGACACTTGCGCCGCCTGGGCACCCGCCAGGGCTTGCCGCCATTGGTAGGGAATCACGTAAAACTCGGCCGGCATAGCTGGGCGATACGGAACAGGCACCGGCGCCAACTGCTCCACACCCTTGCCATAGTCCTTCCAGGCCTTTTCCGCCAGGTCACGCTGAAGCAAAGCCACTTCGAGTTGCTTTTGGGTCGTCTTGAGCTGGGCTTGCGCCGCGGCGATTTCGACGTTCAACGCCTGGGGATTATCGCGAACGGCCTGGGCATCCAGCCAGGCCTGCAGGGCGGCATCGCGGGCCGCTTGGGCCAGGGCCACCTGGGCGGCAAAACGCTCGACCGTTTCCGGCCGGGCGCCGGCCTTGGCCTGATCGAGCGCGGCCCGGGCTTCTTCCACTCTGGCCTGTTCCAGCTCGAGCTGAGCCGAGAGGAGATCGTCTTCGAGGCGCAGCAGCACGTCCCCGGCTTGGACCGGCTCGCCCTCGTCGACAAGCAAAGCGGCGATCCGTCCGCCGATCTCGGTCGCCACGGCAATTTGCTCGGCCTCGATGAAACCAGAAGCCATCCAGCCGTCCTGGGCCGGCGCAGCGTCCAACTGCGCCGGCAGCTTCACCTGCGTCAGCCATTGCTGTCGTAGCTGAGCGAGCTTGCCAGGGTTCTGCGCCAGGAACCACCACGCGCCGAGCAGGGCCAAGGCGGCCAAGACAATCAGAGTGATCCAGCGTTTGCGTGTCATCAGGCTCAGGCACCAGGCGCTTGGGCTTTGCCCAAGCACACTTTTAAAACAGTGTCATACAGACTGGCTTTTGCTCAGTCAAGAAAATCCTGTTGACCGTGTCTGTGTAGCTGGCGTTCGAGATGGACGCCAGCCCATAGCGGCACAGGCTTTTGAAATCGACGGCGCCCATCAGCAGCGACGAAAAATCTGCGATGTCCAGGCATATCTCGACCTCGTGATTGTCGGCGTCATTGTCAGCGTGCTCGCCGGCTGCCAGGCATGGCAGTCCATTCTCAAAATGGACCAGGGTGCTGCCCTCGTTTTCGGGCAGAAAGTCGTCACGGACGGTCAGCTTCAAGCGGCAGCTTTGGCCTCCAAAATTGTGAGCGGCCAGGAGCTTGAAGGCGCCGGCGGTATCGATCAGCCTGTACATGATCCCCAGTCCCTGCGTGTTACATTCTTGAGACAGGTGGGCGATCCTGTTGCCCGAATCGTTGCGAGGGTCGTTTAGCAGGTAATGAAAGTTGTCGTCCTGGAGCTCGAAGATGACGTGTTCGAACTGGTCGGCCTGGGTGTGCAAAAAAGTCAAAAGCCCCAGCACGGCAGCCTGGTTTTCGTATACCAGTTCCTTGACCAGGATGTCATTCCGGTCCGGGTTATCTCGAACGTGTTGGAAAGCCAGGATCAGGTAGCCGCTCAGTTGCTCGCCCTCCACGTATCCGATCAGCCGGTTCTCCGCGTCTTCAAAGATGCGCTGGGCGTCGTAAGCGGATTTTTCGATCAGGCCGTGAGTTTTTGCCAGGCAGCGGTTATAGCAGGCCAGCAGGGCGGCCTTGTCGTCCGGGCGCAGAAAGCGGGCGCGCTCCTTCCGCCCGTTCTTGGGCAAACTGGCCGGCTTGACCTGGTAGCGGTTCATCTTGGCCCCATAGCCAAAGCCCATCTTCTTGTAAAAGTCGGGGCGGAAGGGATACAGGGCCGCCAGGCAGATCCCCTTTTCCCGGTGGTGCCGCAAAAAATAGGCCACCATGTCGCGCGCCACTTTTTCCTTCTTGTGCGCCAGGTCGACGGCCACGCCGCCCAGGCCGGCCACCCTGGCCTTGGTGGACAAGAGCTGCATGGTAAAGTCAAAGAAGCGCATAGTGCCCAGTAGTTTTCTCTTGCGGTACAGGCCGTAAAAGTCGACGATAGGGTCGGCGTCCTGTGCCTTGAGGCGCTCTTTGAACTTGATCCGGTCTTGTTCCGAGACCAGCTGGATAAAGGCTGGGTAGGCGTTCGCCAAGACCGGTATGAGATCGTCAAAATCGGCTTCGGATAGTTGTCTGATTGTGTTCACTCGTCCCTCTCTATCTGAACTATCTGAACTCTAATGATAAGGGTGTGACCAAAATCAGTTGACTGCTTTGTAAACGCCCATCACCCACCGCCGTGCAGTCCAATCCCCCTCCCCTTTGTGGGAGGG
>JAFGFO010000322.1 GCA_016931085.1 Thermoflexales bacterium | reverse complement strand
GGTCAGGTTCTTGTCCACGTCCATGCGCTGCAAGTTCTCGTGGAGCGTCCGGTTGAGGATCTCCATAAATCGGACCGGGTCTCTCTCTCCACGTATCAGCAAGGTTCGCACGGCCGTTTGCAGCATCAGCATCAACACGCCACTTTCCAGGCCGTGGCCGGTCACGTCGCCGATGCCGAACTTGACATAGCCATCGTGCTGCAGCACATCGTAGTAATCTCCGCCCACTTCATCCGCAGGTTCCATAAAGCCGGCGATGTCCAAGTTCTTGACCTGGCCCAGCTCCACGTCTGACGGCAGCAGCATCTGCTGCAAGCGGCGGGTCACGTCCAGCTCGGCCGTCATGCGCAGATTCTCTTCTTTAAGTTGCTCGTGGAGCGTTTGAATCTCGGCGTTGGCCCGGCTGATCTGTTCAATATCTCTCTCTCCCTGCGCCACCAGCAGCGCCCCCTTCAGCGCGTTGCTGATCTGCCCGCGCAGCGCCCCATAGGGTGTCCCCTCGCGTGGCCCCATTTCAAAGAGACTAAAGCCGATCCGGTCGTCTTGGAAATACAGCGGCTCTACGATAAAGGTGAACTGCCTCTCCGGCCACAGTCCCTGTGGCAACAGTTGGCTGGCAGGGAAGCGCAGCTGGCCTGTTTCCAGCGCCGCTCGCCCCCGCTCATCGTAAGCCAACACCAATTCGGACCAGCCCAAGTCCGCCTGGGGATAGTGGTAAGGTTGGGGCAGCTCGTAGAGGGCCAGATAGCAACTGGGGAAGCCCAGGCGGGGGAGCCCTTCGGCCAGGATGTCCATCAGGCGTTCGACACTGAAGGTCGTGATGAGCTCCTGGCCAAGCTCGCGCAGCACCTGGGCTTGCTGTTTGACCTGCAAGGCTTGGTGGGCCTGCGCCCGTTCAGCCACTTTCCCGATCATCACGCGAGCCCGATGCCACAGCTCATCGGCCAACGCCAAGCTGGCGTCGTCAAGACAGGGCAGAAGCCGGCGGCGCAAGACCGACAGGCCATTCTGCCACGCCTGAACCTCGCCGCCAGTCGCCTCAGGCCAGCCCAGTATCTTGTTCAGCGTGCACAGAAAAAGCCCTGGCGACTGACCACTTAGCTCGGCCACAAAAGCCTCCCACAATCGTTCCACGCAGCCAGGGTCTCGCTCTCCCCAAGAGTCGCCCACCGCCTGCGCCACCTCGGCCAGGGTGTCTTGCCGGTGCGTGGATAGGGCGGCTTCGAGCGTTTCCTCCCCGGCCCTCGGCTCGGCTTGAGCCGCGATCGCGACCGGGGTCTCAGGCCGAGGTCTGGCGGCCGTTTGTGTCGCCTCCGCCAGCATGCAGCCGCACGATTGGCGTATCTTCAGCTTGCAGGGCAGGATCACCTGCTCGGGCACCTCCTCACCTGCCAGCATCGCCAACAGCGTCTCGACGGCCTTGTAGCCCATTTCGTGAAAGGGCGGGGCGACCGTGGTGAGGGCAGGCGTGATCGCCCAACTCTCGGCCACATCGTCGAAACCGGTGATAGCAAGCTGCTCGGGCACCTGCACGCCTTGGGCTTGTAGAGCTCGCAGGGCGGCGAGAGCATAATCGTCGTCGGACGTCGCCAGGGCCTCAAAGTCGATACCGGGACGCTTGTTAGCAAAACTAGGCAGCTCGACATGAGCGGAGAAGACGATGTCCGGATCGTAGGGGATGCCGTACTTGGCCAGGGTATCCTTGTAAGCCTCGTAACGCTCGTGGTGTGGGCCCGCCCCCAGTCGATTGATGTAGGCAATGTGGCGATAACCGTGGACCTCGATCAAGTGGGCCAGCAACTCCGCCATAGGCTCGCGCTCGCTCTTGAATATGGTCGGGACGCCCGCCAGGGACCTTTCGATGCCCACGATCGGCCGGGGGTGAAAACGCCTGTAGAATTCCTGGACGCCCTTGTCGTCGGGGATAGCCCCAGTCACGGTACTGGTGGCGATAATGAGGCCATCGAGCTGGGCCGCGGCGGCCAGGTCGTAGACGATGTTGTGTTGAGCCTCAAATCCCTCCGGGTGAAAGATGATCCCACCGGGGAAACAGACCAGGTTGACACCGAACTGCCGGCAAGCGTCGACCATGCCCTGCACCTGTGGCAACGCCCAGGTGTAAGTGATTTTCCTCGCCAACACACCTATGGTCAGGCGCTTTTTTCGCTGGCGAGTGTGGCGCGAGAGAGCTTTAGCGGCTTTCATATCATCGTCTCGTGCGATAGGTGAACCATCACTTTTTCATCTTCGCTAAGGTATTTGGGATCACAGCTGCTTGACCACCAAGAGGGTCAAATCGTCAAACACCTTCTGCCGGCCGATAAACTGGCGAACGTCGCTCACCACAGCCTGCTTGATCTCCGCCGCGCTTTCGACCCAGTGCCGGCTGATCACCTCGCATAAGCGTTCCAGCCCATAGAACTGCCCGCTTTCGTCTTCGGCCTCGGTAATGCCATCGGAGTACATCACGATGCCATCACCAGGCGCCAGCTCGATGGGGGCTTCGCGGACGAATGGGGCAATCCTGGCGATGAGGGCCAGCGGAAAGCCCAGATCCGTGGTGTCCAGCAACTCGATCTGCCCGCCTTTGCGGACGACGATCACCTGCTCGTGTTGGCCTATCAAGCGCATCTGCCCACGCTGGCTATCCGCCGAGAG
>JAFGFO010000035.1 GCA_016931085.1 Thermoflexales bacterium | reverse complement strand
GCATAAAATTAGTGAAAATTAGCGAAAATTAGCGGATGAAAATCCGGCATGGTAGCTTGACATAGTAAGTTTTGCTCTATTGCCTTATTTGATAGCGTAAAACCCGGCTTGCATGTACGAGAGCCACAAGGTTTCAACGCGTTGAAAGCCGACCACGTGTAAAAGCTCCAGGTGCTCTGCCACAGTGAGGGGGAAATAGTTCACCCCAAAGCGCTTGAGATGGGCTTCCACTGTTGGGAGGGCACGGCCCTGCTCCAGTTGGAAATGCTTCCAGCGCTCCAGGCCGATTTGGAGGCCGCGATCTGTGGAGGGAGCGATATTCTCAAACGTTATAAACAGTCCACCGTCGTCCAACACTTGGTAACAGGCCCGCAGCGCTTCTCGGCGGGCCGGGGCTTGCAGGTAATGGTGGCACATGAGAGCCGTGATGACCTGTGGCGGCGGGCCATCCCAGGACAACATGCCTTCGCTTCCCAGCGGCGGGAGGATTTTGAGCCGATGACCTGGCACATTCGCAAGCCTCCGCGCAGCCTGGCCCAGCATCGCCTCCGAAGGATCGGCCAGGATGAACTGGGTGCTTGGGAAGTGCGGCAGCGCCAGCTCGATCAGATAGCCCGTGCCCCCACCGGTATCCAGCCAACGCCTCACACCTGGCATGGCCCGCCTGACCAGGTCGACGGTTTCCAAGTGGACCGTCTCGTAAAAAGGGATCGTCTGCCGCACGTCCTGATCGTAACTGGCCGATTTGTGGGGAGTAGTGTTATCGACATTCACAGCCATGCCTCCTTCATAACTCAATAGTCTGTTTCGCGGCTGAGCACGGTCACGGCCAGCAGCGTCGTCTGCCCGACCTTCTTCAACTTTTGGGGATCCACCGCCTCCACTGTGTCGGCGAGCGTGTAGGCGGTCTGGTCCGAGCCGTCCCAACTAACGTACGCGCTCAAGGCCGAGCGCCCACCGTGGGGGAGCTGAGCATAGACGCCGTAGTGCGGCCCGCGCCCACGGCTGGTTGTGGACACCCCCATGCGAGCAGCGGCAGCCTGAAAGAGCTGCACCAGCCGGTAGCTCGTGCCTGGCCCCAGGGCGATCCCTCCCCCGCTGCCGGCCCCCACGCCGGCCAGCTCGATGACGGCCTCGACTGTCAGAGAGTGAAAGCCTGTTTTGGCACCCATGACGTTGACCACACTCAAGCTCTCGTAACGTTGGCCGCCAGGCCATGCCACAAAGACGACGGTTTTCTTGGGGGCATACGGGCCTTGCTTAAGAGCACGAGCGATCTCGAGCATGGCGGCCACGCCGCTGGCATTGTCGTTAGCGCCCGGGTACAGTTGGCCGTCGAGCCCCGTCCCCACCCCATCGTAATAAGCGCTGACCATGATCACCTGGCTGTCCAGGCCGCGCCCCTGCCCGCTGGGCATAAAGGATCCGCTGCCGGGGATAAAACCGATCACTGTGTGATAGCTGTCAGGCTCGGCCCCCTCAAGTGTCATGTGGGTGTGAAAGCCGCCCGCCAGCACGGTTTGCAGGCGCACCTGCGCGCCCGGGCCGCTCACGGCGACCTGGCCGGCCGCCAGGCTGGCCGACGCCTGTTCCAGCTCGGCCAGGCTGCTGCCGGCCGTGGCCAGCAGCCGCTCGGCCACCTGCGGCGTTATAAACATCACGGGGGGGCGCTGGGTATATATCTGGCGCCCGTAGAGGTACTTACGCTCGAAGGTGAGCGGCTTATCGCTTACAACCAGCATGCCGGCCGCCAATGTGCTGTTGACGCGCCCCATCTCGGCTTCGCGCACAATGATCACCTTGTCGCGCAACTCGTAATTGCGCAGGCCATACACATCGCCCTGTAGAAGCAAGACGCCATAGTCCGCAACAGATTCCGGGGCCGTGTCGCCCGGCAAAGGGCCGGTGCTCAGGCCGACGATGGCCCCCTGGGCCTGGCCGAACACGCCGTTGTGACCGGCATACGCGACAAAGTCCTGCCGGTAAGTCAATGCGTCGGCCACCTGCCCTGTCTCATCCAGGATTTCCAGAATCGGCGTTTGAGCCAGGTGAGCCAGGAAACAAGACGTAGTCTGGGTAAAACTGTCATCCTGGCCGGCCGGGAGCAGGCCTATTTCTTCCATCTGCTGCGCGATATACTCGGCGGCCCGCTCTGCGCCAGGTGTGCCTGTCTCGCGTCCCTGGAACTCAGGCGAGGCCAATAGCTGGATGTGCTTCAGAGCACGCTGCGTATCGAATTGCCTGGCCTGGCTTTGGTACACCCCGATCGGAGCGGTGCTCTGCAACAGCCATACCAGCCCGGCCGCGACCGCCACAGCCGCCACGAGCGTATAGCGGTTGAACAAGCGATTGACGTTGACGCGGCTCTCGGCCAGGAAGCGGCGCAGGCCCTCACCCAACACGTTAAATGCGATGATGGCGAGGAAAAAGGCAGCGCCTGGGTACCAGGCCATCCAAGGGCAACTGCGCCACCAGTCACGGATATTGGCCAAAAGCGCGCCCCACTCCGGCACGTCCGAAAAGTAGGCCACCACCGGCACCATATTAGCCGCCTCGGCGTACATGACCCTGAATCCACCGCCCAGGAAAACGTTCAGGAAGCCCAACTCGGCCAACAGCATCAAGACGCCGCCCGTTTCCAGGACAGCCAGCACCATGAGCGTGACCAAGAGATTGGGCAGCACGTGTTGGGTCAAGATATGCAGCGAGCTCGCCCCCACCGCCCGCGCGGCCTCGATGTACAGTTGCGGCCTGATGCTGACGACCTGCCCGCGCACGAATTGGGCCACCTCCCCCCACCCCACTACGCACACGGCCAGCACGAAAACACCCAGCCCTTGCTGAACGCCCAGGGCCTGGATCAAGATGGCCGCAAACAAAGTGGTCGGAAACGCCGCCCACACGCCGACTGCCCCGCTGACCAAGCGGTCTAGCCAACTGCCTCGCCACCAACCGGCAGCCATGCCCAACAGGGTGCCAAGCAGCACCCGCGCCACCATGCCAAACAGGGCCAACGACAGCGTCTGCCTGGCGCCGGTCAGCACAAGGGCTTGTACGTCCCGTCCCAAGTGATCGGTTCCCCACGGGAAAGTAGATGAGGGGCGATAGGGAGGCGCACCGATGACGCCCTCGATCACCATCACGCCGTGCATCTCATACGCATTGGCGCTGCTCAGGTGGCTGCCAAACAAGACTAACCCTACCAGGGCTATCAGCAGCAGACTGCCAATCACCAGGGCCGGATTGCCGAGCACGTCACGCACCAATAAGACATGGGGGGGCATCGGCGATCTGTGCAGGGCGGCCGGTTTTTCACCCACAGCCTGGCTCTCGGTCAAAGCCGGCCGCGAAGTGTCGCCTTCGCCCCGCTCGCCGCGCAGCCGGCGCACCGGCCCAGCCTGCGCAACAGAGGAACGCACGTCATGCCACCACGTCGCCAGTCCTGCCAGCCACTCTTCCCACTGCTCCCGCCAGCTTTGCCTGTCTTGAAGCTCCTCATCTTGCCCGCCGCTCCGCAGGCGGGGATCCAGCAGGGGATAGATCAACTCCAAGACCAGGTTGATCAGCAGGAATAACAGCCCCAACGACACGATCAAATCGGTGACCAGCGGCGTCATCCCTTGCTCGATCGCTTCCAGCAGCGACAGCCCGACCCCGGGCCAGATGAAAAAGTATTCGACCACCGGCAGGCTGGCGAGCGAGAAACGCAGCGAGGTGCCCAAGGTGATCAGGATGGGAATGAGCACGTTTCGCAGCGCGTGCCGGACGGTCACCACGCGCCTGGCCAGCCCCTTGGCGTGCGCCACGCGGATATAGTCGGCCTCCAGCACTTGCGAAAACGACACGTAGGTCACCTGGGCGATTTGCGCCAGCGGGCGCGCCGCCAGCACCAAGACCGGCATCACCAGGTGAGCATCCCAGCCAAAGCCCCGCGGCGGCAAGGTGGGTGTATCGAACCAACGATTCAACTGGAGATTGGCCACCCACAGCAGCATGGCCAGCAGAAAGCTGGGAGTAGATACGCCCAACACCGACAGCAACACCAACAGCGATCCACCCCGCCGCCGCGCCGAGGCCACGCTGATGCCCAACGGCACACCTGCGCTCACAGCTACGCCGAGTGACATTAACAGCAGCCCAGCGCTGCGGCCGAGCGTGACGGCCACCAGCCCCAAGGCCGACAAGTCATATCTGTGCCAGCGGTAGATGGTGGGATGGGCCACGAGGTAATCGACTGTCCGAAGCAGCGCCTGGCCGGCCGCGCCAAGCGGCTCAGCCGGCAGCCCCTCCCGCCCGCGCTCGGCCATGATCAAGCCAAACAAGGTCAGGTAGGCGATGATGAGCAAGGTGAGCAGGCTGCTGCCCAGCCGGCGCAGTGCCACTTGCCACAGGTGTGGGCGTTGGGACACGGAATCTGAAGCAGCGTGTGCACACATGATGGCCTGTTCCGGAAATAGCTTTCAGACCCTAAAGGTCTTAAAGACCTTTAGGGTCTATTTTCGTCGTCTGTGTAAATTGGGAAACTTTTGAGTCAATTGTAATCACGCTTCGCGTCGGCACTCTCCCTCACGGCACGCTGCACTCGTTCTTTCACCATCCCCCGCACCCCAACCGACCTGGCGCGGGAGACACCGTTTGGCAGCCCTGCCGCGAATGTTCAATCGCTTGGTCATGATAACAGAAGGTTGGTGTTCGCGCAAGACCTGTGGCTTTCGATTTTGCCTTTCCCTTGCTTGACTGACAGGTATAACCAGAGTATACTAACCACAATTTCATCCATAACATCCGGCAT